>JBAWAM010000216.1:0-2402 GCA_049589315.1 Myxococcaceae bacterium | reverse complement strand
GAGCTCGAGCTGCTCGCGCTTCACGTGGTCGTGGAAGTGGGACAACGCGATCTTCGTCTTCTGCGAGAGCGGCGGCTCCAGCAGTCGCTCGGCTTCCTCCATCAGCGCGATGGCTCGCTCTTCTGCCCTGCCCTGGATGTACTCAATCTTGCCCGAAGGACCAACCCAGCAACGTGCCGGCGAGCCCGGCGACCGGCACCGCCCACTGAATCCACGCCGAGCACTGCTGGAGCGCGACGGCGGGCGCCGATGCGAGGAGCGCCGTCCGCTGGGACGCCACCACCATGTCGAGCGCGCCTGCGACCGAAGCGGGTGCGGACGAGAGCGCCAACACGCCCGCCCCTACGAGTGCGATCGCGGCCAGTGCGGCGGTGGCTCCGAGCCCGAGCACGAGTTTCCGGGCTCCACCACTTCCAGTGCCGGTCTGACGCGACCGAAGAAGTGTCAGGACCGCGCAGACCGCCGCGGCCGCGCCGAAGATGCCGGCCCAGGCCATGACATCATTTGCTCGATGCACCAACTGCTCCGCAAACGGGGCGAGGTCCGGTCGGTGTGCGAGGTGATTCACCCGCTGCGCCTCCGCCCGGAGCGCGTTGAGCGCGCCCAGGCCCACGCCGACCAGCGCGATGCCCAGGACGAGGCTGCTCGAAATGGAGACTGTACGACCCACGGGTCGGCGACGAATGGCGAGGAACATGAGTACGGCGGCCACAAGGCATGCACCCGGCGCAACCAGGACGGCGCCCCAGGTCAAAGCATCTGCATGATTCAGCTGGTCGAAGATCATCATCGTGTCCTCATCCTCTCCTTCAGTCGTGCCTGCCACTCTTCACGCGTCCAGTTGTTGCGCTCGTGCGTGCTGCGGGTTCTCTCGTCGAGTTTCTCCCAGGCGATCCCTGCCTCGAGTTCACGAGGTATTTCCCAGACGCCCGGGTTCTTCGGATCGAGCGCGTGCCGCGCAGCTTCGGCCGTGATGCCGGCCAGTCCGTATCCGAGCTTCGCCTCCACATTGACCTCTTCGGATACATGGAGCTTTGCCTCCATCCGGCCTCCGAACGTTGCCTTCTCCAGATCGGCCCACCCCACTCCGGCAAGGTCCCTGGAACCGACGCGGAGCTCCATCGAGCGATCTCCGACGGTGACGCCGTTGCCCAGGAGCTCTCGCTTCTGCCGTGTCGTGCGGCCATCCTTGTCGTATTCGTTCTCCACCTTGAGCCCCGCCAGCTCGAGCGAAACCGATCTCGAACCATCCGAGGAAGCGCCCACCTTCAAGCTGCCCTCTTCGGTCGTCACACCGACCTTGAGCTCCTGCTTTTTCGCGCCGGTCGCATCCACTTCGTGAGAGACGGTGAATTGCGGCGTTTCGAGCTCCAGCTTCGTCTTCTTGTCCGCGCGTCCCGGGTTTCCCAGGACGGTCTCTCCGCCGACCTTGGTTCCGCGTACCTCCACCCCGAGGCCGACGGTGGCCCAGACGCTCCCCGCGTGGGCTTCACCGCGGAAATCCGACAGGCGGTTGGAGACTGCGATCTGGGCCGCGTGCGACCCACCCGAGTAGGTCAGGCGTGAGGTCTGCTCGGACTGGAGCTCGCCGTACATGGGGTCTCCGTAGGGGATGGCGATGCTGGGGTGCCGCTGTTTCGCCGGTGGTCCAAGCTCCCGCAGCTCCGCTCCATTCTTCGCGGTGCCCACGGCCTGGACATACCGGTCGGTGTAGTCGTCGTATGCGCGGTAGTACCCGTTCGCCTGCCTGATGTTGAAATCGTTGATCGCCCGCCGCACCGACGGAGAAAGCTCCGGAGGGTTCGTCAACGTGTCCGGGCCGTCCGGAGGGCTTTGTGGCCCGCTGCTTCGGGCGCCGGGCGTCTTCGACGCAAGCCCCTTCGAGGTGGCCTGCTCGAGGAATCGGTCGCGTCCCTCGGACCTGCCCTCGTCGAGATACCGCTCGAGAAGCCGGTCGCGTTCCATCCGCTCGACCGCGCCGCGGTATTGAGCGGGGGTCATGCCGGCGAGTGCGCGGTGGACGCGATCGACATCCCCCTGGTCGATCGCCCAGTTGTCCAGCCCTCGCGTGAGCGCGCTGCGAATCTCCTCGTACACGCCCGGTGGCGGCTCCGACGAACTGCGCACGCCGACACTTCCCGAGCGGGCTGAGTCAGACGGTACGGGCGCCCGCTCGACGGCGTTCGCTTCACCACTGGCCTTTGGAAGGGCGCGAGGGGCAGCCCGGGCCGTCGGTGACGTGGCTTTCTCGGTGTGTACAGACGTCGAGCCGATGTCTCCGACGTTGGCGTCGTCGCGAGAGGAAGAGGATTGGATGGGGCGCATAGAGACCTCGGGAGAGAAGCGCACCCCGCGACTGCACGAGGCGAGCCCGGCAACCCACCCTCTGGTTCCGCTGATTT
>JBAWAM010000215.1:0-1995 GCA_049589315.1 Myxococcaceae bacterium | reverse complement strand
GGCGAGCAGCGGGCCCTTGACGAAGAGGCACCGGGCCACGTCCTCCCGGGTGGGCGCCTCGTTGCGGCAGTGACGCGCGACCCACTGGTCGAGGAGCGAGCGCTCCAGTTCCCGGGCGATTGCTGCTGCTTCGCCGCGGAACCACGCGCCCGCGGTGGGGAGCTCCGGGGTGCTGGGCGTGATGCCGGCGAGCGGGAACGTGGTGTCGTGTTCGAGCGCGGTCCGGGTGGAGGTTCGCGTCAGCGGAAGCCGAAGCAGCGCGCCGCCGTCCGGGCCGACGAGGGTGGCGTCGATCCGGGCGAGATAGACCCCGACGTGCTCGATCGCATCGAACTTGAAGTCGTGCGCAACCGCGTAGGGGCGCATCACGGTTCGCGTCGCCGGGCGGGTCTTCGTGACGGTCTGGTACTGCGTGTACGTCTCGGTCCTGTACTGCGTCACCGGGCGTGAGCCGGTGCAGGTCGAGCGCCCGCACGAGTACGTGTAGCTCTGGTACGTGGTGTAGGGGACCGTTCGCGTCGCCATCCGGGGCTCGGTGGTCGTATATGCCTGCTGGTAGGACTCGGTCTGCGGGCGCATCCCGCGCTCGGTCCAGACGGTCTCGATCTGGTGCTTCGACTTCGTGGTGGTCACCTGGGCCTCTCCGGCCAGCTTCAGGGTCCAGGGCGGCGCCTCCGGCCGATGGAGCGGTGAGCGCGAGTGGGCCTCTCCCAGTGCCCGGTGCAGGTCCGCGAGATCCGCCGCGTCCAATCCGGCGATGGCGCCCTCGAGCTGGATCGCCCCCGCCGTCCCCGGCAGTTGCTGCGGGGCTTCCAGCTGAACGCCCCAGTGCTCGCAGTAGGCGACGACCAGGCGCCTCCAATGCGTCGCGCCCCCGCTGTCCTTCGCGAGCGCTCGGCAGCGCTGGGCGCCGGCACGTTGGGTGCTCGAGCGGAGCCCGGTCGCGAACTGCGAGAAGGCCGCCCGATCCAGCACCGGATACGACCGCATCAGCGTCGCTGCGCTGAACGGACGTCCGGACGACAGCACCGCCTCCACCCGCTCCCGGATCCCGTTTCCGGTCCCGGTCACCTCCGCGTCGAGGGCGCGCGCCGTCGTCGCGTCCGGACGGAGGGACCAGCGTTCGACCTCCGCCAGGGCGAGCTCGAGCTCAGCCGCGGCGCCGTCGACGAACCCGAGACTGCGGGCCTTCCGGACCTCCTCGAGCCGCGCGCGAAGTGCGTGGTTCCGCGCCGACTCGAGCGCTCGGCCGAGCTCCGGGTCTCCCGGGCTGTCCGCCACGGCCGCCTCGAGCAGGCGCACCGCCTCCTCGTGCCTTCCGGCAGTGGCCAGCTCATCGGCGCGGCGGTTCACGCCCGCGCATGCAGCCACCAGGGAAACAGAAAGGATGGCGGCCACTGCACGTCCGGACATGGCGAGCTCCTCACTTGTTGCGCTGGGCACACCCGTGTCAGCGCGCTCGCGGTGTAGCCCATTCCGGCGAGGGCTTCGAGCACGCGGGTCACCGCTTCGGGGGCGGCGCCCGGCGTATTCCTGCAGAGGGGCTCTACGGTGTCGCGCCAGCAACCGAGCAGCCCGCGGCGACGTGTATGCTGCCGCGCCATGTTGCTCCTCCATCCCCTCGGCATCGAAGAGCGGGAGATGGACCGCGTCCCGTGGGTCTCCGTCTCCATTGCTGCCCTGTGCGCCGTGATGTTCGCGGTCACCTGGCTCATCCCTTCCGATCCCCTGGGTGGAGGGGGGCTCGAGGCGCTGTTCGGGCACTGGGCCGAGCACCCCAATCTCCCGCTGCCCGCGCCCCTGCGCGACGAGCTTCCGCCCGAGGCATGGGAGCAGTTGGAGGAGCTCCACGGGCGCGCGCTCGAGGACAACGGCCCCCCGGCCGCGGAGGAGCAGGAGCAGCTGGACGCGCTCCTGGCCGAGCATCAGGCGTCCAGCGAGGGTTCCCTGCTGCGGAGACTGTCGCTCGTGCCGGCGCGTGGCGCAGCCCAATGG
>JBAWAM010000214.1:0-5475 GCA_049589315.1 Myxococcaceae bacterium | reverse complement strand
GCGTTACCGTTACCATAGGCCTTTGCCAATGAACCGGCTCTGCAACGCTATCCAGCCATACGCATGGGGGTCTCGCACGGCACTCGGCGAGTTCTTGGGTAGCCAAACACCTGCAGACGGTCCGGAGGCAGAACTCTGGATCGGCGCCCACCCAGCCGCTCCGTCGCATATCTCCACAGGTGACGCCCTCGTTGACCTATCAGATGTGATCCGCGCTTCGCCCGTTAGTGTTGGTGATGCGGTCCTTGAGCGCTTCGGAGCCACGCTCCCATTCCTGCTCAAGGTGCTTGCTGCGAATCAGCCGCTTTCGTTGCAGGCGCACCCCAGTCTCGAAGATGCTCGGGCCGGGTTTGAGAGAGAGAACTCGCTCGGAATCCCGCTGAATGCGCCCAACCGGAACTACAGGGACCGCAACCACAAGCCTGAACTGATTTGCGCGCTGACGCGGTTCGACGCGTTGTGTGGATTTCGGGAGCCATCAGCAACGCTCCGGCTCTTCGATTCCCTGCCGGTTCCTGGTCTCGGACAACTGCTTCAACCGCTGCGAGACGCGCCAAACGCGCATGGACTGGCAGGAACGTTTGAGGCGGTGATGTCCCTCGAGTCCGCGACGAGCAGCGCCGTCGTCGGCGATGTCGCGCGGGCATGCGAGGCGGCGGCGATGCGGGGGGGCGAATTCGCGGAGGAGTTCTCCTTTGCGGCGCAGTTGGCCCAGCTCTACCCCGGCGACCGCGGCGTCCTCGGAGCGCTTCTGCTGAATCTGGTCCAACTCGCTCCGGGCGAAGCGTTGTACCTCCCAGCGGGCAACTTGCACGCCTATCTGCGCGGGATGGGTGTGGAGGTCATGGCCAGCTCAGACAACGTGCTCCGAGGCGGCTGTACTTCGAAGCACGTTGACGTGCCAGAGTTGCTGCGGATTCTGGACTTTCGTTCGGGACCGGTGGAACGCGTCACGGTAGCCAGGCCGTCCAGGCACGAGGAGGTCTTTATAACCCCGGCTCCTGACTTCCGGCTGTCTCGGATCAGGCCGTCCGGCGGAACGCTCCCGCTCGAAGCACGCGGTCCGGAGATCCTCCTCTGCACGGAAGGAACGATTCAGGTCGGCAGCGCTTTCGGGAAGATGGAGCTCTCACGCGGGCAATCGGTGTTCATTGCGGCGTCCGAGGGGACCTACGAACTCTCTGGCCAGGGACTGATTTTTCGAGCCACTGTTGGAGATCTCTGAGGTGTTCGGTCGGCCGGAGGCTGCCTGCTCGAGCGGCTGCGGAACGAGGCCCCTCAACTCCCGCAGCGTCCCGCAAGGTTCGTGTGGTAGCAATGCGCGCATGAGCAACCCGACCCCGCTTACGGCCAGCCCTGACGGCGGCCGCGTCACCCTCGAGCGCATGGATGGCGCGCAGAACTACAACGCCTGGTTGGGGCGCAAGTTCCGCTCGCATCTGGGTAGGCGAGTACTCGAGATCGGCGCGGGGATCGGCACCATCACCCGAGAGATTGAGCAGGGTCGCGAGCTCGTCGTCGCCCTCGAGATCGAGCAGTACTACGTCGACAAGCTCTCCGAGACGTTCCAGGCGAAGCCGCACGTTCGCCCGTACCTCTCCGATGTGGCCCTCGCGGATTGGCAGGCGCTGAAGCAGGAGCAGCTCGACAGCATCCTGCTCTCCAACGTCCTCGAGCACATCCCGGACGACGGCGGAGCGGTGCATCGCTTTCGCGACATTCTCGACCCGGGCGGGAAGCTGGTGATTTTCGTCCCGGCCCTCCAGCAGCTCTTCGGCACGATGGACGAGGCGGTCGGCCACTATCGACGGTACACGCCGGATTCGCTGCGGCCGGTGCTCGAACAGAACGGTTTTCGCATCCGCCAGTTGGAGTGGATGAATCTGCTCACGATTCCTGGGTGGTTCCTGAACGGCCGCGTGCTCAAGCGCAATGCAGTTCCGGCGTTCCAGCTCAAGGTCTACGACGCGCTCATGCCGCTCGTGGCGCAACTCGAGAGCCGCGTGCGCCTGCCCGTCGGGATGAACCTGTTCGTGGTTGCCGAGGCTGTCTAATCTGGCCAGTCGAATGCTCGCCCCTACGCGACCTGATTCGGTCGGTGTCGAAGCTGCGGCCTCGCTCCCGTCTGGGGTGACGTCGGACGCAACCTCCTCGGCGCTACTCCGCCGGGTCGTGTTTGGCTCGGTGATCGCCCTCTACGTCCTGGCGTTCCCGTACCACCCGGGGCTGCGTTCACCGAACGAGCTGTGTCGATTGCATCAGACGCGCGCGCTCGTGGAGTACGGGACCATCGACATCAATCAGGCGGTCCGCGACTTCGGCATGGTCGGGGACCTGTCGAAGAGAGACGGGAAGCTCTATCCGTCGAAGGCGCCGCTGCTGTCGTTCGCGGCTGTCCCGCTCTACTGGGTGCTGAAGCTCTTCGGCGGGGGGCATCTGCAGGCGGTGCCGGAACTGCCGCTGGTCTTCTGGTCGCGGTTCTTCCTCACGGTGCTGCCCACGCTCGGGATGTTGGTGCTGGTGCGGCGGTTTCTGCGCGCCTACGTCTCGGACGAGATCGCGATCGGGCTCACGGCCACGTATGCGCTGGGTTCGCTCGCGTTCAGCTACTCGCTGCTCTTCATGAGTCACCAGACGACGGCGGTGCTGGTGTTCGCGGCGTTCTACGTGCTGTGGCGGGTGCTGCGAGGTGACTGGGGTGCGAAAGGTACGGCCAGACACAGGGGTGGGCTCGTCCTCGCGGGCGCGCTCTGTGGCGCGACGGTCGCGGCTGAATACACGGGCGCGCTTCCAGTCGTCGCGGTCGTTCTGTACGGCGTCATCGCGATGCTCTTGAAGCGGGAGCTTCCGCTGCGATCACGGCTGCTCGAGATCGGCGAAGCCGCGGGGCTCGCCACGCTGGGTGCGCTCCCGTTCGTGCTGGGCCTCATGGCCTATCACGACGCGGCGTTCGGGCACCCGCTGCACTCGGGCTACAAGTACCTCAACGATCCGCAGTACCAGCCATGGCACATGGGCGGGTTCCTCGGCATCCGCTTCCCCGATCCGCGTGCGTTCGCGCTCTCGTTCTTCTCTCCGCTGCGCGGGTTGTTTGTGCTCTCTCCGGCGCTGCTATTGGGCGTGGCAGGGGTGGCACTGATGTGGCGCTGGAGGCGTGCGGACGGGGTCGGCAGTTTGCAGTTGGCAGTCGGCAGTAACGGCAACACCGATGGCGAGCGCGCGGCGCTGTTCTGGCTCACGGCGCTGGTGCTCGCGGGCTACACGTACTTCACGTCCTCGTTCAGCTACGACTCGTGGGGTTGGACCACGGGCCCGCGCCATCTGACGCCGCTCGTTCCGTTCCTGCTGCTGCCGGCTGCCCTGTTCCTCGAGTGGCTCCGGCAGCGCACGAATGGCGCGGTGTTCGGCGCGGCGGTCGGGCTGTGCGTGGCTTCGGTCCTGGTGACTGGGCTCGTCACGTTCGTGAACTACATCCCGGACGATGTCTCGAATCCGGTCTTCGCCCTCGCGCTCCCGCTCTTTCGCGATGGCTTCCTGCCGCCTTCGGTTTTCACGCTCCAGGGCATCGCCAATCCGTACGCGGGCGTCGTGCTGCTCGTGCTGCTCCTCGTCGCCTGCGTCGCCCTCTTCCTCGTCTTCACCTCGGGGAATCAGCCGACCGGCTCAGCGAAGCGACTCATCGTGCCGGCGCTCGCGTGTGTGCTCGTGTGCTCGGGCGTGCTCGGTGTCCACTTCGCCTCTACCCGCAACGACCGGGCCGACCAGAACTCGCAGAAGTTCCTTCGTCAGGTCTGGCTGGCGAAGCCGGGCGAGCACGTCGAGTTCTGGCCGTAGCGGCCGAACCACCTGATTAGAGCGTCAGCACCTTCTTCAGATCCGCCATCCCGCGGTCGAGCAGCTTCACGACTTCGACGAACATCTCCCGCGATCGCCCGTGTGGATCGGGCACGTCGAACCCGCCCCACTGGCCGATCCGGAAGACCTTCCCTCGGGCGCTGGGCGACAACCGCTCCACCTCTCGCACCTGCCACTGCTCCATGGTCAGGACGAGCTCGTGCTCGCGCAGCAGTTCGGGTGTGAGCTGTCGGGCTTTGTGCGCGCTCAGATCCAGACCGCGCTCCCGCATCAGCTCCACTGAAATCGGATCTGCGGATCGTCCCACGGGCGCGCCCAGGCCGGCGGATGAGATTTCGGGCGTCCCTCGAGGCGTCACCAGCGCTGCACGCGCCATCACTTCGGCCATCGGGCTGCGACAGATGTTCCCGACGCACACGAAGAGGATGCGGTTGAACATGGCTGTGAAGTTCCTTACAAGTCTCGCGTTTCTTCGTCGAGCGCGCGTTGCTGGTCGGCCGGGTACCAGCCTGCCGCTCGTCGTCTGAAGGCGCCACGGTCTTCGTCCTTGCAGGCGCACGGTCCTCGTACGAGCATTCGTCTGCTTTTTCAGGTTTGGAGTTCTTCGCGTGAGTTGGCGTGTCGCTGTGTTTTCCCTGCTCCTCGTGGGCTGCACGGGCATGAGGATGAATGAGCGCGCGCTCGTCGATCGCGCGGTCGAAGCCGGCGAGGACCCGCGCTTCGTGCTCGTTCCGGTCACGCCAGACCTGGTCCGCGAGCAACGGGAGCAGTCGCTCCGGAAGGACCCGCTCGCCACCGACCCGCTCGCCGAGCTCGCCGCGCACTACGAGTACCGGGTCGCGCCGCACGACGTTCTCAGCGTGGTGGTCTGGGGTCACCCGGAGCTCACCATCCCCGCGGGAGAGTTCCGCTCGGCCGAGGCCACGGGCCATCCGGTCACGGCGGACGGGAAGATGTTCTACCCGCACGTCGGCGTGGTCGAGGTCGCGGGCAAGACGCTCCCGGAGATTCGCGAGCTGCTCACCTCCCGCATCCGCGCGGTCATCCAGGATCCGCAGCTCGACGTGAAGGTCGCCTCGTTCCGCGGGCTCAAGGTCCACGTCACCGGCGAGGTGGTGAAGCCTGCGACCCTCCCGATCACCGACGTCCCGATGCGCGCGCTCGACGCGATCACCGCCGCGCAGGGCACCTCGCCGGAGGCGGACCTCCGGCGCGTGGTGCTCACCCGCAACGGCCGTCCGTACCTCCTGGATCTCCAGTCGGTGAACGAGGAGGGCAACCCGGCGCAGAACTGGCTCCTCCAGGACGGCGACATCCTCCACGTGCCGGACCGCAACCTGAACAAGGTGTTCGTCCTCGGCGAGGAGAAGAAGCCGAGCTCGAAGCTCATGCACAAGGGCCGGATGACCCTGGCCGAGGCGATCGGCGACAGCGAAGGGCTCGACCCGGCGACCTCCGACGCGGCGGGCATCTACGTGCTCCGCGGCACGTACGAGAAGCCCCGCGTGTTCCGCCTCGACGCGAGCTCGCCCGACGCGCTGCTCCTCGCGGCGCAGTTCGACCTGAAGCCGCTCGACGTGGTGTTCGTCTCGTCCACGAAGCTCTCGGACTGGAACCGCG
>JBAWAM010000213.1:0-5674 GCA_049589315.1 Myxococcaceae bacterium | reverse complement strand
GCGAGCCTGAGCTGCATCACCCAGCCTGAGCGTTCACCTTCATCCGGTGGAGGGCGGGGCCATGGCCGACATCGAGAACGAAGAATACGAATACGAACCCGCTCCGTTCGTGGTCCCGGTGAACCGTCGGGCCATCACGGGCGAGCCGGAGCGCCACGGGCACGGACACAACCCGCAGTTCCCCCTCGATGCCGACTGGGTCGGTTGGGAGAACCAGGGCGGTGGCCACGGGTTTCCCGAGGACGCGCGCGAATACATCTGGCCCACGAATCCGAAGGAGGACATCCAGGAGGTGGGCGGCTACGGTTGATGCATGGCCAGAAAACGTGACTTCGAACATCACTTCGAAGGCAGCGAGCAGCTCGATGGCTTGCTCGATCTCTCCGGCAGCTCGCTCGACACGAACGGGGTGGTGGGACGGTTCGCGGAAGGTGTCGCCGCCGGCGTGAGCGCGTCTTCGGTGATTCCAACACTCTTCGACGACGAGCCGCAGTTCCCGGATCCGGAGATCGCCCGGCGGCTGTACCAGAACCTGCTCGGGCTTTGGGACCTGGTCGCCTCGGGGCGGAAGCTCGAGCTCGGCACGCCTGCGCGTCAGAAGCGGGAGAAGCGCGAGAAGCCGACCCCGCCCGAGCCGTTCGATCCGGAGCAGGGCCCCACCTCGGCGTTCGTCGAGGCCGCGTGGAAATACCTGGAAGAGCTGCCCGAAGGCGACGCGCGCTCGCTCGAGCGGCTGAACCATGCGTTCGAGAACCGCCAGGACGGGATGATTCAGTGGCTCGACGAGGCGGGCCTCTCCGACGAGGCCTACGCCACGGCGCGCTATCTCCTGTTCGAGTTGTTTGCGATGCTGGAGCTGGGCTGGCCCGGCGGCGTTGGAAACGCACCGCGGGCGTGGCTCGAAGCGCAGGAGCCGGCCGAAGCCGCCCCATCGACCCTCGTCACCTATGTCGACGAGGCGCTCTACGAGGCGGGACAGGACGAGGAAGTTCCTCTCTCGTCCGAACAGATCGCCGAGGTGCGATCGCGGGTGGGCCGGGGGCTGCGCGCTCTGTGGAACGCGCGTTCCCGAAGTTGAGAGGTGATTTTCAGATGGCCAGAGAAAAGAAAGACGACGACGCCACGGGCTTCACCGGCAAGCGGACGAAGAGCTACCGGGAGATGGACGCCCAACGCGGCAAGAGCAAGTACCACTCCCGCCAGGACGACAAGGACCAGCAGCGCCTCGAGCGCAGCCCGACGTACCAGAAGTACAAGGCGGCCGCGGACGCGCTCTTCACCGGCGGGGAGCTGCCGCAAGGCCTCGCCCAGACCTTCGATCCCGAGGGCAAGCGCAAGGCGCAGAAGGACGCGATGCGGAAGCTCGGCGAGCTGGACCGCAAGGCGTGGGTCCAGGGCGTGGTCGACTTCCTCGAGAAATATCCGGAGCTGCCCGAGGACCTCTACTTCCTCGACTCGCTGCTGGATCACCCGCGCGAGCGCATCGTGGACAAGTCGCTGGCGCGCCTCGAGGCGCTTCAGGAGGAGGGAAAGCTCAAGGGCCGACTCCCCGGGAGCCTCCAGGAACGCCTGAAGTCGATCGAGCTCACCTCGATGGACACCGAGCTCCAGGGCCGCGCGAAAGCACTGCGCGAAAAGCTCCGGACCGCGTGACCGCACAGCGCAAGCCGGGGTCTCGAACGCATGCGCGGTCCGTTGCCTGCTCGTCCACCATAGAGTGCTGGCCACGGCGGATGACGGATTAGACAATCGCCTCCGTCACACCACTGGAGCTCATACATGCTGAATCGCCTTCTCGCCTGGATCCGCCAGAACACCGCCCGGGCCGTTGCGCTCGCCATCGCCCCGGGACTCCTCACCCTGGCGATCGACGCGTGGATCGAGCACTTCGTCTCGGGCTCGGGTGACCTCCCGCTCCAGTGGGCGCCGGTTTTCTATGGCGCGGCCGCGGCCGTGCTGCTCGGGATCGTGGTGATGCTCCGCAGCCAGGCGCCGTTCGCCTTCGCGGCGCGAATCGTCGGCGTGCTCGGCGTGATCGTCGGCGTGTCGGGCACGACGCTCCACCTCCTCCCCCTCTTCAAGGACATGGACGGGAAGTACGACTGGTCGACCCTTCAGGGTTCGCTGGGCGTGTCCCCGCCGGTGTTCGCTCCCCTCGCCTTCGCCGGGATCGGCGCGCTGGTGTTCATCCTCGCCAGCCCGAAGCTCCAGCTCCGCTACAACATCGGCAGCGCGTCGACCGATGACGCCGAGGTGGTGTCGGTGCAGGGCGGCCAGGGGAACCGGCGCGCAGGGTAGTGCAGTCTGATAGCTTGCGCGGGCCATGCGGTTCCACGAGCACGTCCACGGGGTCTACTTCGACGACCTCGACGCGTACCAGATCCTCCACAACGCGCGATACCTCCTCTACTTCGAGCGCACCGTCGGCTCGTTCTGGCGGCATCTCGGCTGGGGCGGGCTGCTGGATGCGCAGAACAACCCGGACCAGTTCCACCTGGTCCGCGCCAACTACGTCGAGTATCTGCGGCCGGTGGTCGGGGTCACCGAGGTGCGCGTCCGGGTCTGGGTGGAGAAGCTCGGCAGGACCAGCCTGACCTTCGGGTTCTGCCTGTTGCCGCTGGACGAGGACCTCCCTTACTCCACCGGCACCCGCACCATCGTCCGCGTGGATCCGAAGACGCGCCGGCCCACCGAGTGGACGGCTTCGATCCGCGAGAAGCTTGCGCCCTACCGCAAGGATCTCCCGCCTGCTCCGCCTGCGGTGATTCCCGAGCCGGAGCCGGTGGGCTAGGTTCTCTCCGGTTCTGCGTTTCTGCGCGCGGATGGCCGGCCGAGCGCCCCTGGAGTCGTGATGCGCCTGACGCTGCTTCTCCTCGCGGCCGTCGTCGTGGTGCTGATCCCCACGCGTCGCGCTGACGCCTGCAGCCCGCCTCTCTGCACCGATCCGGCGCGCCCGGTTCCTGGTTCCGGTCAGCTCCTGCCGGCGAACGCGCCCGCGGTGGCGCTGGTGCCCTTCAGCGGCTTCGGCGCGTTCTTCGAGGACGCCGGCGTGTCTCTCCTCGACGAAGGCGGCAACGCGCTCCCTCACAGAGTCGAGCGTGAAGGAACGGCGTGGATCGTCCACCCGACGGCGCCATTCGACGAGAGCGCCATGTACCGGCTCCGGTTCGGAAGCACCTGCGAACCTCAGTACCCACCCGAGGATGGCGGCGTGGGGGAGTCATACGAGTCGATGATCACCGTCGGCCCACCGGCGCCGCTCCCCACTTCGGTCGGTGCGCTCACGCTGCTCGAGACGCGCGAGGAGTTCACCGGCGGGATCAGCAGCTGCGGCGGACCCGCGGGCCAGAACGTCATCGCCCGGCTCGCCATCACTCCCTCGGAAGAGCTGGTGCCCTGGCTCCCGGTCACCCGGTTCGTCCTGCGGGTGGATGGGGCGGAGTGGGCGGGGCTGTCGTACGGGCTCGTCTCGCCCGACGGGGGCGTGGGCTTCGATTCCTCCCAGTTCCTCGGGCACAGCATCACCCGGGTGCACGCGCAGTGCCCCAACCAGGATGCGGGCTTCTCGCTCATGGTCGCCAGCGTCGATCCCGGCGTCCGAGTGGGCCGCCACGTGGCGCGGCTCGAGGCGTTCATCGCCGGGAGTGACGCTTCGATCGAGCCTGCGACGCTGGATTTTGCGCTGCTGTGCCACGGCGGCTTCGACCCGGGAGAGGGACCCGGGCCGCTTCAGCCGATCGATGACGACGGCGGCGAGCCGCCCGTCGGTTGCGGCTGCGGCGCGTCCGGAGCAGGCGGGATCGCTTCGATCGTGCTGCTCGGAGTACTCGGGCTCCTCAGGAAGAAATCCTGGCCAGCCCGCTTCATTCGGCCTTGAAACACATCGGCGGTGTGCAGCACGGCGCCGACGTCCTGCTCAGCATCCACGGCGGCCGCGAGGTCTTCCGTAAGCAGCCGGCGAGAATCGAGTGGGCGCTGTAGCGCCTGCGCTCTACCTCTCCCGACCGCGTAAAGCACCGAAGCAACAACCGTGGCAGTGCGGTTCGAGACAATGACGGCATGAAACCTGTCTCGAGCAGGGTGCCTCGGGTCCAGAGCAACGAATGGAGCACCTCGGACGACTCGGTCTACGTACCGACTCGGCCCGCGCGCGGCGTTCCATCCATGACCTCCGCGGAGGTGGTCGAGACCCTCGCCGCCTCCTCGTTCGACCCTGCCGAAACCCGCCGGGCGTTCTCCGACGGCAGGCTCGATCGTGCAGAGTGGGCTCGGCTGTATGAGGGTCTGAAGGAGAAGATTCCGGCCCGCGAGGGATCGCGCGCAGCGCGAGCCGTTCTCGAGCTCTGGGGCGAGGACCACTTCGACGTCGAACGGGTCGTGCTGAACGACATGGCCCTGATCCTGCGTGAGCGAGGCTATCCGGCCTTTCCCCATGCCCGCGGAGTGGACGCCGCCGAGAGGATCGTCCAGGAGAACATCACCGAGCCGGACTACGATTTCGAGCGGCTGTCTCAGCTGTCAGGACGAACGCAGGGCCAGGTGAGGGTCGGCATCATCGAGGGGGACTCACCCGACGTTCACCATCCTGCGCTCGCCGACAATCTGGTCGACCCTGCGCCCGCGCGTCAGTCCTCGAACGGCGATTGGCATGCAACGATGGTGTTCGGCATTGCTACGCGCGGAACTCCGCGCATCGACGGCATCTACGCCAACAACAGAACGATCGGTGACATCGAGGAGGCGATCTCGCGAGGCGCGAGGATCGTCAATACGAGCTACAAGGTCCCTGAGTCCGACGTGCAGGCCTATCTCGACCTGTTCGATCGCCACCCGGACGTCCTGTTCGTGAAGTCGGCAGGGAACTACACGGCGGAGATCGGAGGGGCTGGCAAATTCTCTCCCGAGGAGTACCTGCCCGCGAATCTCAGGCCCAACTTCATAACGGTGGCCAACGCAGGTCCCGATGGACTCCTGTGGAGAGAAAGAGGCGCGTCCAGCTGGAGCCCGAAGTACGTGACGCTGGCTGCGCACGGTGAAGGTGTATTTTCGGCTTCATCCGAACCCATCGAGTACGAACCGGGTGGCGGTACATCGGCCGCAGCCCCCAATGTGGCGAACCTCGCGGCAAAGTGCCTCCTGCTCGATCCGGGTTTGACTCCCGGGCAAGTCAAAGCCCTGTTGGTCGAGACCACCCGGAAGAGCCCGGACTGGGCCGGACGGACGATCTCTGGCGGGCTGATCGATCCCGCGATGGCGATGCGGCTTTCGGCCCTGTCCGGCCTGGTCCGTACCGGCATTTCGCCCGACGCAGCGGCGGACCGACTCGAGCTGGCTGGCAACGAACGGGACGCGCTGCTCGCGGCATTGAAGTCGATCGGCACGACCCCGCCTGACCAGGTGCCCGTGGGGCCATTGCTCTCCATCGATGAGCTGCGGACGCGTGTGAAGCAGGCAAAGGCGGACGGCAGGATCGATGAGAACGAAATCGCGGAGATGATTGGGGCGGTGTCTCGAGACGACAACAGAGCGACACTCGAGGCTCAGGCGCTCATCATTGCCGAGGCCGCTCTGCTCGAAGACGGCAAGGTGAGCAACGAAGCTCGGAGCGCCGCGGTGAGCTGGATTCACGCCCTCGGTGCCATGCCGACGGTCCAGTTCGAGCAGGGGCGGGCTC
>JBAWAM010000212.1:0-6722 GCA_049589315.1 Myxococcaceae bacterium | reverse complement strand
CGCCTCCTCCGCTTCACGCTGAGCAGCGGCCTCTGCCTCGCGTAGAGCAGCCTCTTCCGCCTCGCGTAGAGCTGCCTCTTCCGCCTCGCGTAGAGCAGCCTCTTCCGCCTCGCGTAGAGCAACCTCTTCCGCCTTGCGCTGAACAGCTTCTTCCGCCTCGCGTAGAGCCGCTTCTTCCGACTCGCGAGCCGCCTCCTCCGCTTCACGCTGAGCAGCGGCCTCTGCCTCGCGTAGAGCCGCCTCCTCCGCCTCCCACTGAGCGGCCTCTGCCGTCTCTGCCTCGCCCCGAGCGGCGTCCTCAGGCCCTTCCTCCGGCGGCTCATCCGCGAAGCTCAGAGCCTCCAGCCCCGCCGCGCGACGATCCGCTTCCTCCGCCTCGCCGCGCGCCGCCACTTCCGCGTCGCGTCGAGCTTGCTCGACCCATCCGAGCTCAGTCGCCTCGTCGCCGAGCGCCTCGGAAGCGCGTGCGAGCCCAGCCTCCTCGTCGGAGTGCTCGAGCTGCGTGTCGCCGTCCTCGAACACCAACCGTTCGTGGATGGCGGTCGCCTCGGCGAGGACCTCACGCTCGAACGCATCGAGCTCCGCTTCGATTGCCGCTCGGGTCTGAGCCGCGACCTCGTCGTGCACGCTCAGTCCGGTCGGCTCTTCAGGCACCCCCTTCTCTGGGGTCGCGGCGAGTTCCCAGTTGGTGTCCTCGAGCGGCGCCAGGTCGGAGAAGAGTCCGTCGAGAGCGGAGCTCTGGACCTGGGGCGGTGCGGTGGCACGCCAGGGCTCGGGCTGGTGGGGTACGAGAGCGGGAATCTCGGACGTGTGATTGCGCTGATCGAGCACATGCCACTCATCCATGGTCGGCGCGCGCATCACGGCATGGAGGGTGTCGAGGAAGTACCGCCCATCCAGCGGCAACGGCACGACGGGCGCGCCGAAGCCGGGGATCGACTCGCCGAGAAGCAGGACGCGCGCCAGTCCGCGATCGGGGTGAAGCGCGAGTTCCTCGAGCACGACGTCCCCTCGTCCACCCTCCACGCCGGGCGCGAGGATGATCAGTCCGGGCAGGAAGTGCCCGAACGCGATCAACGCGTCGGCGGCGGATGTAGCGAGGATGACCTCGTACCCTTCGCGGGAGAGCAGCCTCCGCACGGCTGCGATCGTTGCGATGTCGTCGTGGACGAGGAGGACGGGAGCGGCCATGCAGGTGGACGCAGTCTACAGCATGGCGGTGGGGTCGACGTCGATCACGACCTTCACCGATGAGGGGAGCTCGGGGAGGCGGGATTCGATGACGTCAAGCAAGGGGCCGAACGAGGCGTGCGTCGGTCCCTTGATCAACAGCTGCCAGCGCGTACGCCCCTTGATCCGGGTGATCGGCGCGGGCGCGGGTCCCAGCAGCCGGACCCCGTGGCTCGGCGGGGGCATGCGCTGCGCCAGCCGCTGCCCCAGCTCGCGCGCCACGCGAGCGGTGAGTTCGGGGTGATCTCCGTCAATCCGTATCGACGCCATCCGCGTGTACGGAGGGTAGGCCAGCGCCTTCCTCCACTTGAGCTCGTTCTCGGCCCAGCCCTGGAAGTCGTGGACGAGCACGCGACGGATGGGCTCGGAGTCCGGGTTGTAGGTCTGGATGAGCACCCTGCCCGGGTCGCGACCTCGGCCCGCGCGTCCGGCGACCTGGGTGAGCAGGTGGAAGGTCCGCTCCGACGCGCGAAAGTCGGGGATCGACAGGGAGGTGTCCGCCATCACGACGCACACCAGGGTCACGCCGGGGAAGTCATGTCCCTTGGCCACCATCTGCGTTCCAACGAGCAGATCGATCTCCCTCCGGGCGAACGCCGCGAGCATCTCGGTCAGCCGCTCGGCCGAGCTCGCCGCGTCGCGATCGAGCCGCGCGATGCGGGCCTTCGGGAAACGCTCGGCGACCTCGGCCTCGACACGTTCAGTCCCGATGCCCAGCTGGAGCAGTTTCCCACTGCATTCAGTGCAGCGCTCGGGCACCGGGCCGCTGGCCCCGCAGTAGTGGCACATCACCCGCCGCATCGAGAGGTGGTGGGTCAGCGAGACGTCGCAGGAGGTGCAGCGAACCGAGGTCCCGCACACTTCGCACAGGAGAAAGGTGCTGTGGCCGCGTCGATTCAGGAAGAGGATCGCCTGCTGTCTGCGCTCGAGCACCTCGCTCATCGCGGAGATCAATGGCGGCGACAACGCGGGCGGCTCCGTGCCCGCCGTCTCCGGCGTGCGAGGTCGTTCGAGGCGGAGATCCACCAGCGAGATCTCCGGCATCGGCCGGTCGTCTACACGCGAGCGCAGCTCCACCAGGCGGTACCGCCCTCGGCGGGCATTTTCGAGTGTCTCCAGGGACGGCGTCGCCGACCCGAGCACGACGGTGGCGCCGCAATGGCGCGCCCGAACCACCGCGAGATCCCGCGCCTGGTATCGAAGCTTGTCCTCCTGCTTGAACGACGGGTCGTGCTCCTCGTCCACGACGACGAGTCCGAGCTCTCCCACCGGTGCGAAGATCGCCGAGCGCACGCCCACCGCGATCTTCACCTCGCCTCGTCGCAAGGCCTGCCAATGGAGGAGTCGCTCGCGATCCTTGAGGGCAGAGTGCAGCACGGCCACCGTGGAACCGAACCTGCTGCGCACCCGACCCACCAGCTGGGGCGTGAGGGCAATCTCCGGGACGATGATCAGCCCGCCGCGTCCCAGCTTCAGCGCGTGCTCCATCGCCTGAAGGTAGACCTCGGTCTTGCCGCTGCCGGTCACGCCATGCAGGAGGAACGGCTGGAACCCCCCCTGGTCGAGGGCTTCGGTGATCGCGCGGACCGCGACGTCCTGCTCCGGCGTCAGCCGCTCGAAGCGCCCCTGGACGAGCCCCTCCTTCACGCCGGGTCGGAGCTCCACCTCCTCGATCCGCACGAAGCCACGCGCGACCAGCTTCTTCACGGACTCGCGCGCGCCGGGGACCGCGCTGGCGATCTCCTCGAGCTCGGCGCGGCCTTCCACCGCCAGGACGTACGAGAGCACCGCCGCCTGCGCCGGCGCACGTGAGAGCAGATCCATCCGCGCGGTTTCGGTCGCGACGACATAGCGCTGCACGTCCGGCTTCGCGTCGCGCCCGGCTTCGGCGCCGGTGAGGCCGGGAGGCATGGCCGACCGGATCGCCTCGCCCAGCGGATACCGATAGTGCTCGGCAGCGAAGCGGAGCAGCGCGAGCACATCCGGGGCCACCGCCGGTTCTTCGTCGAGGATCTGCAGAATGGGCTTGAGCGTCACGTCCGCTGCCGGCGGCCGCTCGGCGATCCCCAGATAGAAGCCCAGCGTCTTGCCCCGCCCGAACGGCACGAGGATCCGCTGCCCGGGCTTCAACCGCTCCTGCATCCCTTCCGGAATCCGATAGGTGAACTCGCCTCGGACGGGGCGACCGACAGCGACGGATGCGAGAGAGGGAATCACGGCGAAGGGCGCACTCTACCGGCCCCACTCAGCGACGCGAGCCCAGAATCCGGCCACGGCGGCCCAGCCCGGGTGCCCAGTAGCGACGCAACCGCCACGCCACGAGAAAGACCCCCGCCAACCCGCCATACAGGAGGTGCGCGAGGAAGAAGGTCCAGAGCTGGGTCTGCAGGGCGGCGTACATCGGTGGATCCAGCAGCGGCAGGACCAGGTACACCATCACCAGGAACAGCCCGATGCCGTAGAAGGTGCTCCAGGCGAGCACATTCGGCGCAGGCACACTGGGCCGGAGCAGCCAGCTCAAGAACGCTGCGAACAGCACCGACAAGACGAGGTGGATGAGCAGGCCCCACCCGAGCGCCCGCGTCCCCATCACTTCCGCGATGGTCCTCAAGAGCTCGAACCGGCGGCCGTCCCGGGTCATGAAGCTGAACCAGGCGGCCATCACGACGCCCGCCGGCAGGCCTGCGAACGCGCCGGCGGCGAGGTGCCCGCGCAACGATCTGAAGCGCCTGTGGATCGTCATGGCCCCCGGCCAAATTGGCTACGACCGGAGTCCAAGCAGCGGGCGTCCGAGCGAGCCCCTTGTCGGGGGACCGCCGGAAAGCCGCTCAGAAAAGGGAGTCAGCCAGCGGAGCGCGGGTGTTCGCTTCGAGCGCGGTGAAGCGCATGAGCAGGTCCTCGCCGCGCGCGACCTCGACGATGCGCGGGAACGCATCCCCTGTGACCGGCGAACCGAAGTTGCGGAACCGCACGTCCCACCGGGTCCCCTCATCGGTGTAGAGCACGCGCGCCGGCTGGAAGGAGTCCTTGTAGATCCAGAGCTGCGGCGCGTCGGGCCGCTGGGAGCCGATGACGTAGACGATCTTCCCGTCGAACCGCCCCAGCCCCGTGACTTTCGTGTCGACGCCGAGCTTTCGGAGGTGCCGCTCCACGTCGGCGCGGGCCTCACCCTCGGCCCTGGACCGGAACGCGAGGAGTGGGCACGCCTGCGAGAGCGCCTGTGACGCGGCGACGAGCTCTGCGCCTTCGGTGCGGCGCTTCCCCTGTGAGAGGACGGACACGCTCCGCCCGCCTTCGGGAACCGTGACTTCGAGGCGGCAGCGACCGGGAAGCTTGAGCTGGATGGCGGCG
Organism: Myxococcaceae bacterium; assembly: GCA_049589315.1. GTDB lineage: Bacteria > Myxococcota > Myxococcia > Myxococcales > Myxococcaceae > JBAWAM01. Next base: position 2,141 of record JBAWAM010000212.1, on the reverse strand, counting down.
GTGGCCTGGACCTCGCGGTCGCCCGGAATGGACAGCGCCTGGCCCGCTTCGGCCGCATACGGAGGCGGGAGACTCATCGTCCCTTTCACCTCCACCGTGTTGAGCCGGAGGTCGTCCCGCTTCTCCACGACCCGGCGGAGAATCGAAACGGCGGGCAGGACGTACGCGAGCGCGGCGGCGGTGGCGAGCAGGACCGCGAGCCCACTCGCCCGGACAACGAGCTTTCGAAGCTGAATCGACATTGGAAAGCCAATCTACCGGATAGGATGCGCGCGTGATCCGACGAATCGTGTTCCTCGCGCTCGTGCTTGCTCCGCTGGCGTCCCTCGCCGCGGAGGGCCCGGGCCTCCGGGATGTCATGCAGGCCCGGAGCTACGCGATGGGCGGTGCGTACCGCGCCATCGGGGGTGGAACCGAAGCCGTGGATGGAAACCCGGCGTCGATAGGGCTCCACAAGCGCTACCTCGTCGAACTGTCCGGCGCGTGGGATCCCCGTAACCCCTTCGGGTTCGGCTCTCTGGGCGTGCTCGACGGCGTCACGAGCCCGGTCGCGGCCGGCCTCACGTATCGCCTGGTCTCGCTCGGAACGGGCGCCACCCAGCGGACCGCGCACATCAATACGGCGGGGTTCTCGATTCCGTTCGGTCAGGCCTTCCACATCGGGGTGTCCACGCGGCACATCCTGATGACAGGCGCGCAGACCGCGAACGCGATCACGGGTGATGCGGGCATGCTGCTCAACCTGGGCGGGTTCGTCCTCTCCGTCGCCGGGCACAACCTCATCGACATCCAGAACCCGGAGTTCCAGCGGTATTTCTCCGCGTCCACCGGCTTCGTCACCCAGAGCTTCAGCGTGGCGGCGGACGTCCGCGCCGACTTCAATGAACCCGACGCGCGCTTCTCGTGGGGCGCGGGCGGGGAGTGGATCATCGGCGGCGCTGTCCCGGTCCGCGCTGGCTACTCCCGGGACGGGATCACCCAGGCGCAGCGCCTGAGCGGCGGGCTCGGTTTGATCATCGGCGGCGGCGGGTTCGACCTGTCGTACAGCCACGAGCTGGGGGGCGCAAAGTCCCGCCTGCTGGCGCTGACCTTGCGCATGCAGACGCAGTAGCGACTTCAGGCGATGCGCAGCCGAATCTGGAGGTAGCGCTCCGACGCCGCGAAACGCACCAACTCCAGCACCTCGGACTCCAGCGCCTTCTTCGCCTTCAGTGCCGCGAGCGCGGGCGCCACGCCGCCGCACACGACGAGGCCCGCACGGTTCGCGGAGTGCCGGGCGGCGTCCGCGAGCTTCTGGATCGGGAAGGGCCTCGACGCGTTCGGGAGGAGCTCCTCGATGCGGCGCAGCGCCCGGACCGGAAGGGCATCCCTGAGCGCGAGGGCCTCCGCGGTGAGCGACCGCTCCTCATGGACGACGGAAGCCAGCGCGCCGAGTCCACTTCCGAGCCGTGACCGGTCGAGTGTCCGAAGGACCATCAGATCCGGGCTCTGCATGAACAACGCACGCCCGGCGAAGAACCTCAACTCTGCCTCTGGCAGCTCCCGCCTCAAAGCGGCACGACCCACGAGCAGATGCGGCGCGCCCTCCGCGAACACGAGCGAGAACGGCGGTCCGCTCTCCGTGGACACGAGGACTGTCGGCGCGGGGAGCCCCAGAATCCGCACCGCGCTCAGCAGCGCCTCTGCCGCCGCCTCCGCTCCGCGCCCCGACTCGAGGCCGAAATCCTCGTCCGGTAGCTGCCGGGCCGGGCGAGGCCCCCACGCAGCGCAGAGCGCCGTCCCAGCAATGGAGAGCAGTTCGCCATCCTCCCGGCGCAGCGCGGGATGTCGCAGGCCCGCCCGATCCGTCGCGGAGAGGATGAGCCGGGGCGCCGCGGATTCGGACCGGGTTCGGCCCTCGAGAGCGTCCGCAATCTCCAACATCAGCGCGCCGCGCTCGAAGTCCTCGACCTGTCGGAAGAACTCGCCGAGCGCCCGGTATCCGGCCGCGTCGAGCGGCGCGCCTCGGACGCGCTCGACCAGAGCGGCGCGTTCGGCCTGAAGCCGATGGAGGCCCGGCGTCGGGTGAGAAGGGGTCGGGATCAACACGTCCCCGGAGCTGGTCTCGAGATCGTCGTCATCCTGTCCACGGGGTTCGGCAA
>JBAWAM010000211.1:0-14353 GCA_049589315.1 Myxococcaceae bacterium | reverse complement strand
AGCGCCCCATGTCCTCGGCCTTGCCGGTGAACTCGAACAGGCCGGTGTTGTTGGGGGGATAAGAACCCTGGCCGTCGGTGTTGTAGAGCCCGATGTTCTCGAACAGCAACCCGTCGCCGAGCACGCTCTCCTTCGCGCGGAAGGAGTTGGTGAGGTCCTGCCCGCCGTGGCAGTGATAGCACTCCGCCCGCTCGTCCCCGTTGAATCCGAAGAACAGCGCCTCTCCCCGTTTGGCGGCGGGAGACAACGCCTCGTTGTCACCGCGCAGGTACCGGTCGTACGGCGAGTTCCCGGAGATCAGCGTCCTCTGGAACGACGCCAGCGCCTTCGTGACGTTCGCGAGGCTGAAGGGATCCTCCTCATCCGGAAACGCCTTCTCGAAGGCCTCTGGATAGCGCGGGTCCTCCCACAGGCGCGCGCGCACCTGCTCGAAGTCCCGCCCCGTCCCCAACTCCACGGGCGCCTCTCCCGTCAGCGGCACCAGCGCCTGTTTCTCGAGCGTGTCCAGCACCGGGTTGGCCCACGTATAGGTCCTCAGGTACGCGACGTTGGCGAGGCCGGGCGCGTTCCTCGGCACCGGATGCCCGGTCGACCCGAACGGAGTGGCCAGTCCATCGCTGAACGCCTTGTCCTGGTGGTGGCAGCTTGCGCATGCCTGGGAGCTGTTCCCCGAGAGTCGCGGGTCGTAGAAGAGCATGCGCCCGAGCTCTACGCGCTCGACGGTCATCGGGTTGTCTTCGGGGACGAAGGGTTCGGGGAAGCCCTGCGGCAATTGCCACACGTACGGGGTGGGCTTCTGGGAGGGACCGCAGGCGACCGCGGCCAGAAGGGAGACGAACGCCAACGGTCTGAGGACGGAACAGTTCATGGTGCTCCTCATTCGATGCGTACGAAAGCGTCTGGGCCCTCGGTCGAGGCCGGCGTGGTGCCCAGTCCGACACGGGTCATCAGCGCCGGGCACTCCGGATCGCCTTCGTTGGACATGCACCCGCTCACGAGATCGGTCTGCCCGTCGATCGCGTGATCGAGGTCCGTCTCCGCGAACAGGGCGGCGAGATCGAAGACGATCCGGTGGGTTCCCGGGTCGAAGTCCGTGAACGCGAAGACGGCCTGGTTGTCGGAAGAGCAGGTGAAGCCGTCGCCCGGCGTACCGTCGCATCCGGACGATCCCAGGTGGAAGAGGAAGTCGGGGTTGACGGTCGAGCGCACGTCGATCCGGAGGAACCGGTAGCCTCCCTTCCAGCTCCAGAACATCGACGACAGGTTGAGCGGTGCCGCTGCGGTGGCGAAGTTCAGGTGGTTGAGCTCCGCCGGCACGCCCAGCTTGAACTCCACACCCCGGTAGTCGTCGAACGCGGGCGCCGTGCCAGTGACGGCCGAGTGACTCTCGGGACTCCCGGTGTCGCACGTCCCGGTCCCATCCTCGAAGTCGAGCAGGGCAAGGGTGTCCCGCTGCCAGCGCCCGTCCTCCTCCAGCTTCAGCGGATGTCGCTCCCCGTTGGCGCGCACCAGCACCACGTCGTGGACGTACGCCTTGAAGTCCCGCAGCGTCACTGTGCTGCCGGTCGTCCCGATTCCCCGGTAGGTTGCGTCGCAGAGGATCGGTTGGTCGCGGACCTGTGCGGCGAACTGGATCGTGTACGTCGGATCCTCTCCACCGCCGCAGCCGATCAGGGTCGCGGCGCCTGCCATCATCAGAAGCGGGCGAAAGCTTTCCATGCGGGAAGCTAGGTCTGCTGACCAGGCAGCCCCAACCCGCCCCGTCGTACCCACGTACTGCAACGATGTCGGCACAGCGGCCGTCGACCACCGGTCGAATGTGGGCGCATTGCGCACTCTGGCCGACGTTGGGGCGAAGCGCGCGCGGGTCTAGACTTGCACGCACTGTGTCCGAATCGCGCTACACGCTTCTCTTCGTGGACGACGAGGAGGACGTACTGGAGATCCTCTCCCGTACGTTCGCGCGAAGTTTCGAGGTCCTGACCGCGACCTCGGGTCGGCAGGCGCTGGAGCTCATCCGCACCCGCGCCATCGACCTCCTCGTGACGGACCAGAAGATGCCGGAGATGACCGGGATCGAGCTGGTCGCGAAGGCGCGTGAGGAGGGACACGATCTCACGTCCATCCTGCTCACTGCCTACACGGATCCCGAAGACATCATCGCGGCGATCAACAAGGGACAGGTCTACCGCTACGTCACCAAGCCGTGGGACCTGCAGGACCTGTTGATGACGGTGAGGAACGCGCTCGAGTCCACACAGCTCCGGCGCGACAAGGACCGGCTGATCCTCGCGCTGCACAAGCGGGTCGAGGCGCTCTCGGTCCTCTACGACGTCAGCCGACAGAGCGCGGAGGGCGCTACCAGCTACGACGCGATCATCGACCGGATCCTGATCGCGGTCGCGCGCGTGCTGCCGTACGACTGTGCGGCGGCCCTGGTGGCGGTGGACGAGGGGCGCAGCGCGACGCTGCGGCTGCGTTGCACCGGGGAGGTGGGGGAGAAGGCGCTGCTGCAGGCCAAGGAGGTCGTGGTCGCAGCGCACCGCAAGACCTCGCGGCTGTTGCTGCCGGAAGATCGGCTCGTCGCGCGCGTGAGTGGGCCCGTCTCCACCGACGCCCACGCCGCACCGCAGTTCGCCAGCCAGCTCACGGTGACGCTCACCGCAGAGGGCCGCCCGGTTGGAACGGTCGCGCTGTTCTCGCACCAGCCCAACGCCTACTCCTCCGGCGACGCCGAGCTCCTGGACGTCCTCGCCAACCAGACGACCGACGCGATCCAGACGCTCCGCGCGTCGGAGGACGTGGCCCGCCGCCGCATCGAAGGCATGGTCGAGGCGATGGCCGACGGGGTCCTGCTCACGGACGAGAAGAATGAAATCGTGGTCATCAACCCCGCGGCGAGGCGCCTGCTCCAGCTCGGAGACGATCCGCAGAAGTGGACCAGCCGCCACCTCCAGGAGACCCTCGGGTTCTATCCCTTCGAGCTGGTCCGCGGCTGGGAGTACGGCGGCGCCCAGGTGCTGCGGGAGGAGCTGCAGATCTTCGAACGCGCGGTGCAGTCGACCATCACGCCGGTGGCGGATGCGTCGGGAAAGCTCCGCGGTGTGGTGGTGGTGCTCCGCGACATCACCGAGCAGAAGCTCCACGAGCAGCGCAAGGACGAGTTCGTCTCGATCATCAGTCACGAGCTGCGGACCCCGCTGACCTCGATCTCCGGCGCCATCGACCTCGTCCTCAACTTCATCGGCGGGGAGCTCAGCGACAAGCAGCAGCGGTATCTCCAGATCGCGAAGGATTCGACCGAGAAGCTGAACGGCATCGTCGACGACCTCCTCGATCTGTCGAAGTACGCGAACGGCCGGCTCAAGATGCAGTTCGAGGTGGTCGACCTCGCCGCCCAGGTCTCGAACGCGGTGGAGAAGTACCGACCGTCGATGCTGGGCAAGCGGATCCAGCTCGAGCTGAAGCTCCCCCCTGCGCCGCTGCGCGTGCTCGCCGATCCCACGCGGGTGGGGCAGGTGCTCAACAACCTGCTCACCAACGCGGTGAAGTTCACGCCCGAGGAGGGGCTGATCCGGGTGGAGCTGCGCGACAGCCCGAATGCGCCCGGGTTCGGGTCTTTGTCGATCTGGAACAGCGGCGAGAGCATCGCGGAGGCGGACCTCGAGCGGATCTTCGACCGCTTCGAACAGGCGGAGAGCCCGCGGACCCGGAACGTCCGTGGCACCGGGCTGGGGCTCGCGATCTGCCGCAGCATCGTCGAGGCGCACGGCGGCAGGATCTGGGCGGAGCGGACGACGCCCGGCGCGCGGTTCGTCATGGTGCTCCCGGTGGAGCCGGCGAAGGAGTTCCTCGACGGCGAGGCGCCCGCGAACGCGTCCGCCGCGCACCGTCCGGCGGGGGAGCGCCGTCCCACCCTGCTGGTGATCGAAGACGAGCCGGACATCGCCTGGGTCGTGAAGGCCGTCCTCCTCGCGCGCGACTTCGAGGTGCTGGTGGCACACAGCGCCGACGAGGCGCTCTCGATCGCGCGGCGACAACGGCCCGATGTGATCACCCTGGACCTGCGCCTGCCGGACATCGACGGGTTGAGGCTGGCGGAGATTCTGCGGCACGATCCGGATACGCGCGACGCGCCGATCTGCGTCGTCTCCGGGTTCGACGAGCGGCAGAACGCGTTCCGCCACGGCGCCAGCGCCTTCCTGCTCAAGCCGCTGCAGCCGGACAAGCTGCTCGCGACGATCGAGGGGCTGGTCCGCGGGCGTTTCCGGAAGAAGGAGGGGCGCATCCTCCTCGTGGACGACGAGCCGAACATCCGCGCGATCTGCGAAGAGGTGCTGACCAATCTGGGGTTCGACGTGATCCCGGCCGGCACGCTGGCCGAGGCACGCGAGCGGCTGCGTGAGTCCCGTCCGGACCTCCTCCTGCTCGACGTGAACCTGCCCGACGGCGAGGGGTTCTCGCTGCTCGAGGAGATCAAGGCGGAGCGCGCTTCGAGTCACCTGCCGGTGATCTTCATCTCCGCGCGCTCGGAGACCTCGGCCAAGGTCCGCGCGCTCAAGCTGGGCGGAGACGACTACCTGGTGAAGCCGTTCGACGCGCTGGAGCTCGGCGCCCGCGTCGAGTCGGTGCTGCGTCGGAAGGAGACCGAGCTGGGGTCGTCGCCGACCACGCAGCTCCCCGGGTCCGGCGCGATCGAACGCGAGGTCCAGCGGCGCCTGCGCAGCGGCAGGGCCTTCGCCTTCTGCTACCTGGATCTCGACAACCTGAAGGCCTACAACGACTACTACGGCTTCGCGAAGGCGGACGGCGTGATCCGCCAGACCGGCGATCTGCTGCGCGACACCGTGCGGCAGGTGGGCGGCGCGGACGACTTCCTCGGGCATGTGGCCGGCGACGACTTCGTGTTCATCATCGACCCGTCGCGCGCAGACGCCGTCTGTCAGCGCGTGATCGAGTCCTTCGACCGGATCATCCCGCTCTACTACGACCGGCAGGACCGGGAGCGCGGCTACATCGAGGCGGAGGACCGGTTCGGACAGGTCCGTAAGTTCCCGCTCATGAGCATCTCCATCGTCGCGGTCATGGCGGATGGGCGAACCGCGGATCACTCCGAGCTGGCGCGGTTGGCCGCGGACCTCAAGAAGCGCGCGAAGGCCATCCCGGGCTCGGTGTACCTGCGCAGCGACCGACCTCCAGCGCTCGCGCGCTCGGTGGCGGGATGAGGCTCTACCACCAGCTCGTCCTGTTCATGCTCGCAGCGACCGTGTTGCCCCTCGCCGTCGTGGGGTTCTGGTTGCTGCGCAGCGCGGAGGACGAGCTGGCGCGGCGCATCGGCGGAGAACAGCGCGCGCTCGCAGGACTCGCAGCGCGGGAGGTCTCCACCGGGCTGATGGGCGCGGTCGAGGCGCTGGGGCGCGCCACCGAAGCGATCGACTGGAGCTCGGCGTCGCCGGAGGAGACCCTCGGTGGGCTGTCGCTGCTGTACCAGCAGGACGACGCGATCACCGCGGTGGCGCTGGTCGACGCGAGCGGACGACTTCTCTCCGGGCCGGTGTACCGCGCGCAGCGCGACGACGGTCATCCGGTGTTCCTCCCGGAGGCGCAGGCGCAGTGGTTCGGAGCGGTCCCGGTGACCCCGCTCCGCGGCGGTCAGCCCGGGCAGGCGGCGCTCGGAGAGGCGTACGTCACGGCCCCGGACCTTCCGGCGCGCGTTCCGGTGGCGGTGAAGGCTGGTTCCGGTGAGGCAGCGCCGTTCGTGCTGGCCGAGCTCGGGCTCGATGTCCTCGAGGCGCGGATGAAGGCCATCGAGGCGGAGCAGGGCGCGACGATCGAGCTGCTCGATCGGAGTGGACGCGTCGTGTTCAGCCCGGTGAGCGAGCGTCGGTTCGGTCAGCTCGAACCCGCGCTCCGGGACCGTGTGGCCCGGAGCGGCCAGGATGTCGCCGCGGAGAGCTTCTCGACCAGCGGTCCGCCCCGCCGACTCGTGTCGGTCGCCGTCGTTCCCGGGCGCCTCGGCTTCGTGGCACTGGTCTCCGAAGAGGAGACGCAGGCGTTCGCACCGGTGGCTGCGATGCGCCGCACCGTCCTGTTCTCGATCGGCGGCGCCCTCGCGGTGCTCCTCGCGATCGGCGCACTCTTCACGCGACGGCTCACCCGGCGCATCGGCCAGGTGGTCGTCGGCGCGGAGGCGTACGGTCGAGGAGAGCTCGCCCATCGGATCTCGGTGACAGGCCTGGACGAGCTCGCCGGATTGGCCGAGACGTTCAACCGCATGGGCGCGGAGCTCCAGGGAGCTCGAACCCGGCTGGAGCGCTGGAACGACGACCTGCGGCAGAAGGTCGAGGAGGCGACCGCCGAATTGAAGGCGGCACAGGCCCAGTTGGTGGAAGCGCAGAAGCTGGCGGCGGTCGGTCAGCTCGGAGCGGGGGTGGCGCACGAGATCAACAACCCGCTCACCGGGATCCTCGGCAACGCGCAATTGCTCATGCTCGATCGACCCGAGACCGATCCCGACTTCGAGATGCTCCGGAAGATCGAGCTCAGCGCGAAGCGCTGCAAGGAGATCACCCAGAACCTGCTGCGCTTCTCGCAGCAGCGGGAGAAGCCGGAATTCCGTCCGGTGGACCTGAACGGCGTCGTGCGCGACGCGATCTCCCTCACACAGCACCAGCTCCAGGGGGAGGGCATCGCCGTGTCGATCGAGCTCGCGGAGGGCGATGCCCGGATCAACGCGGATCCGGGGCACCTCTCCCAGGTCGTGCTCGCCGTCGTGTCGAACGCGCGCACGGCGCTGATGAAGGCGGACCGCAAGGAGTTGCTGCTTCGCACTGAAGTCGTGGATGGCGAGGTGCGGCTCGTCGTCCGCGACTCCGGCAAGGGGATCAAGTCGGACCATCTGCCCCGGATCTTCGAGCCGTTCTTCACCACCAAGGACGTCTGGTCGAACGTGGGGCTCGGGCTGTCGGTGGCGTACCGGGTGATCCGCGAACACCAGGGGCGGATCGAGGTCGTGAGCACGCCTGGCGTCGGGACCACGATCACCCTTTGCCTCCCGCTGCTCGCCGCGAAGGGAGCCCCTGCGCAGACCGCCGCCTGAGGGACGCTGCCTGATGGGGCGGCAGGCGTGCGCGACTTTTCTGGGCGGTTTGCGGGACCCGATCCACGATGGAGCCGATCGTGATGTCCCGGAAGAGCTGGCCCTTCTATCTGCTCGTGCTGCTGATCTTCGCCGCGTTGCCGGTGGGCTGGTACGTGTTCCTCGCGCGTCCTCCACCGGCGCCCCCTCCGCCGCCGCCTGCGCCGGAGATCGTCGAGGCGCCGCAGCCCGTGAAGGTGCATCTCGACGGAATCGAGGGAACGGTCGAGATCCGGAACCCCGACGGGACCTGGCGCGCCGTCGCTCGGAGCGATGAGCTCCGAAGCGCGGACGTCATCCGCACCGGTGAACGATCGAGCGCACGCCTGGTGGGGTCAGACGCGTGGGAGGTCCTGATGTCCTCCGGCACCGAAGTCACGGTCGGAGAGCTCACCGCGTCGATCTCCCGGCTGATGCTCGCCAACGGTATGGCGACCGCGACGGTCCGGGGCGAGGCACGTCACACGTTCGAGGTCCGCGCAGCCGGCAGCGATGCGGTCGCCCGAACCCGATCCGGTGTGTTCGCGATGAGCAATGACGGGACGGGCACCGTCGCCGTCGGAACCCGCGAAGGAGAGGTCGAGCTCGCCGCAGGTGGCAAGGTCGTGATCGTCCGCGCCGGGCAACAATCCCTGGTGCGCGCGGGTCAGGCGCCGAGCGATCCGACGTCGGTGCCCTCGAGCCTGCTGCTCAAGGTGAAATGGCCGGACCGTCGCCTGACGCGGAGCCGGCGGCTGATCGTCGCCGGTGACACCGAGCCGGGCGCCCACGTCGAGGTGTTGGGGAAGGTGATCACCGCCGATGGGAACGGGCGCTTCTCCCAATCGGTCCAGCTCTCCGAGGGGAAGAACGTCGTCGAGGTGCGCGCGACCTCGGTAGGTGGAACGACGGCAAAGTCGGATGCGGACCTTCAGGTGGACACGCGCGGTCCGGGCATCGGCATCGATCAGAATCTGTGGGAGTGATAGAGTTCCACTCGAATCGAAACCCGTTCATGGGCAATCCGGAGCGAAAGCTCCGGTGCGCAAAGCTGCAGGGCCTGATGCATGGCTGGCTGTAGCTGCCGGAGGTGGATGTGCCCGCGAGACATGCTCAGGTCCTGATGTTGGCCATCCTCCTGCCGGTCGCAGCGGTCTCCCAGACGGCGACGCAGCCCGCGCTGATCGGAACGGCGCACACGGTCAACGACGGCCCTGGCAGTCAGTCGGATCCGCACGTCAGCGGTGAATTCGTCGCCTACACGAGCGAGCACCAGGGCACGAGCGAGATCCGCTACCACGATCTGACGACGGGCGCGGACCTGGAGGTGCCTCACGGCATCGGCGACTACGACTTCCTCTCGGACATCAGCGGCTCGCGCATCGTCTTCACCCGCTTCAACGGCGCCGGCAGCGACATCCACCTGTTCGACATCGTCGCCGGCAACGGAGGGCCGCTCGATCCCGCGCCGAACCCCGCGCGCATGGGCGCCACGATCGGCGGCGCGACGGTCGCGTGGGTCGACCAGGGCTTCACCGGAACCGCAGCGCAGTCGGAGATCGTCGTCCACGCTCTCGACACCGGGGCGACGCTGCGGCTGACGGACGACCTGCTCCTCGACTACGCGGCGGCGGTGAGCCCCGCGGGCACGGAGCTGGTCTGGACGAAGTGCCAGACCAACAACTCGGGGTGCACGGTCCACCGGGCGATCCAGACCTCGACCGGGTGGACGGCCGCGCAGCTCCCCACGCCACCGGGCAGCGACGATCGCCTGGCCGACACGGACGGGGAGATCGTCGCGTACGAGTCGACCCGCCTGCTGAACGGCCTGAGCGAGACGGACATCTCGTGGCAGCCGCTCCTCGGTGGAGTCGAGGCACAGCTCCCGCTTCCGGGCGATCAACGCAACCCGGCGGTCTCCGGACGGGTGATCGCCTTCGAGAGCCGCCCGTCCCTGGCCACGACCAACTACGACATCCTCGTCTACGACACGCGCACGTCGCTGCTGTACCAGGTGACGCAGAGCCCCGACTCGGAGACGCTCACCGACATCGACATCGCGCCGGATGGGCTGGTGCGCGTCGTCTACGTTCGGAACGTCGCGGGTGACAACAACGTGCACGCCTACACCTTCCGCGTGCAGGCGCCCGCCGACGAATGTGACGAGGCGCCGGCGCCGCAGGAGCCGCCGATGGAGGCGTGTCGGAATCCCGGAGCCCGGCCGCTGCTCGCGACGCTGTCCCTGACGCGAGACCAGAAGGCGCCTTCGAAGGACAGCGCGAGCTTCACCGCCGTCGCGGGAGAGGGACTCCTCTGCATCGAGAACGGCGGACCCACTGGCAAGCCCGCGACGTCGGGGCGGGTCGAGCTCAACGGCGTTGCGGAGGTCGAGCCCAACGCGTTCAAGAAGAAGACGGCCCTCATCGCGAGTTCCATCCAGCTCGCCGCCACGAATCAGGTGGAGGCCTCGATCAACGGGCAGCCGTGCACCAGCTACACGGTTCGCATCTATGGCGCGGCAGAGTCCGCCTGCGGCAGCAACGCCTCGACCCTCAGCGCCAGCTCGCTTCGCCTCCGGTCGGCGGGCGAAGGCGAGGCGCTGGTGATCGAGGGGATCTCGCTTGCCCCGCGCAGCGGCTCCTCCGAGGTGCCCGTCGACGCGCCGACCGGAGGCGACCTCGCCGGCTGCAGCAGCACCAGCACCGGCGCCGGCTCGGCAGTCTCGGCGCTCCTCCTCCTCACCCTGGCGTTCTTCCGCAACCGACGCCCCAGCTAGACTTCCGGACCTGAACGTTCTTCGCCCACTCCTGTTCGCCTTCATCCTCGCGGGCTCCGGGGCTTCGGCACCGGAGGGCATCGAGAGCGCTCCTCCTGTCGCGCGTGTCGAGCTCGGACTGTCCGGGGCTCCGCCGGTGAAGGGCCGGGACAGCGAGGTGGGGCTGGAGGTCCGGGTGCTGCGCCCGGATGGAAGCCCGGACCCGGGTTCGCCGCAGCCGGTTCTGCGCGCCAACGTTGGCCTGATTGATGGGGTCGAGCGCGTCGGCCCGGGTGTGTTCCGTGCCCGCTATCGCCTTCCAAAGACGAGGTACCCGGAGGTCGCGGTCATCGTCGCGTTCGCGCCCTGGCCGCACCCGGACGCGATCCACGGCGCGTTCGGGAGTCTGCTCGTTCCGCTCGCCTCGTCGATTGATCTCCCGGGTTACTCAGAGCCGGGTGCGGAGATGTCGATCGAGATCGGTGGCGTGACGTATGGCCCGACGACGGTCTCGAACCAGGGACGTTTCCAGCTTCCCGTCGTCGTTCCTCCGGGACACCGCTACGGGAAGGGAATCGCCGTGGACCGCGCGGGCAACCGGCGGGTGACCCGCATCGATCTGATGCTTCCGCCGACGGATCAGCTCGCGTGCGTGATGAACCCCAGGCGACTGCCGGCGGATGGGGCCGCGCGCGGTCGGGTGATCTGCGCCACGACGGATCCGCATGGCAGGCCGCAGGCCTCGGCGAAGGTTCGGCTGACGGCGAGCGCAGGGACGCTCTCCTCTGCGCGCACGGTGGGGAAGGGCGTGTTCGAGTGGATCTACACCGCGCCGGAGGCTCTCCAGGCCGGGCCCGTGTCGCTCGAGGCCGAGTGGCGTCAGGGGCGGGCGAGATCGCGCGAGGCGTTCGAGCTGGAGTTGGTTCAGGGGCCGGTCGCTTCAGTGTCGCTCGAGGCACAGGAGCCGATCGTCCACTACGGTGGTCGGGTGTCCTTCGTCGCGCGAGCGTTCGATGCCCAGGGGCGGGCGCGGAGCGGCGTGAAGGTCCTGCCTTCGGTGCCGGCGGGCAGCGCATCCGAGGTCACCGAGTCCGCTCCGGGCGAGTACCGCTTCTCCTGGTCGCCTCCTCCAGACGGCGACGAGGACCGCGCCCGGATCTCGGTCCGAGCCTTCGGGCCATTCGGCGCGAGCCCTGCGCGAATCGTGACGTGGCGGGAGGGCGGCGACCTCTGGGCCGGCGTCGTGGATCTCGCGGGCTGGCCTGTGCCGGGCCAGCCGCTGCGCGTCGACGGTCGGAGCATCACCACGTCAGACGACGGGGCAGTCTCCCTGGGGGTGCCAGCTGCCGGGCAGCACCGGATCGAGCATGCGCAGTGGCCCGGTTTGAGCGTCACGGTTGACGCGCGTCCGGGGACCGCCGTCGCACAAGTCGAGCTCGCGCTCGCGCCTCCCGTGCCGGTCACGGTGCGCATCGCGGTGGAGGGGCGGCAGGTCACGTATTGGGCGGAGACCCCCACGGGCGAGCCGGTCGAGGGCCGGCGGCTCTCGCTGTCCGTTCAAGGCGCGGAGGTCAGCCAGACGCGCTCCGTCGGGGGAAGGACGACCGTGGTCCTCGGGGGGCGCGCAGCCGCCAACGTTTCGGTCGCCGATGTGGAGTCGGGCGTCACCGCGCTCGCAACGGTCCCATGAGCCGAAGCGGACGGGTACGCACCGGAGCGCTGATCGCCGTCCTCTCCGTGCTGGGCGCGGCGAGCCCTGCCCATGCACAGGCAGTATCGATTCCGCTCGACCGCGAGACCTTGTCGGGAACCATCGCGGGTCGAGCCTGCCGCGACCTGGACGCGAACGGCCGCTGTTCAGTCGAGGAGCCCGGCTATCCCGGACTCCGGCTGGTGCTCGAGAGTGGCGCTCAGGTCTGGACGGACGAGAAGGGCCGGTATCACTTCTCGGCCGTGTCCTCGCGCACGTTCGAGGCGAGGCCGTTCGTGCACCTTCGCCCCGGGCGCCATCGCGTCGAGGTGGATGCGCGTGGCCTCCTTCGGGGAGCCCGCGTGGTGCCGCCTGCCGCGACCGTCGAAGTGCCGCTCGCCGGCATGGTCCTCCAGGACTTCGCCGTGCAGGAGCAGCTCGAACCGCTCCCGCCGATCGCCTCCGCGCGCGAGGCCCACCCGCCGACGGCGACGCGAGATGCGTCGGGCCGCACGCTGTTCGAGATCTCGGGCCGCGCCTCGACAGGGGACCGCGTGCTCGTATCGGGCTTGCCGGTGGAGGTGGCTGCGGACGGCACGTTCCGTGCGCGCGTTCCCCTGAAGGAGGGTGAGAACGACGTCTTCATCCGGGTGGAGTCGCCTCAGGGAACCGTGCGACTCCTCGTTCAGCGCATCCATCTCGTCACGAAACCTGGCGGCGCGCTGATCATCCCAGGTGGGCTTCAACCCAGCGCCGAGCTGCGCGTTCCGGGTACCGAGGAGAGTCCGGCGCGAGCCGGGCCGGGACGCGTTCGGGTGGCGGCGCCCGCTGGAACCGTGGTCGTCCACCCCTCAGGTGAGCTGACGGTCGAGGCGTCCGGAGCCGTCGATGTTCCGGTTCAGCTCGACCCCGGCCCCAACGTGCTCGAGCTGCAGCTCCGACCTCCCGGCCAGCCGCCGCGCGTGGAGCGGGTGGAGATCGTGGCGAGTGCGCAGCCCTTCAGCGTGGGGTTGCTGGATCTCGAAGCGACCTTCCGTCCCGGACGCGAGGGATTCTTGCGGAGCGCGCGCTTGATCGGGCGAGGCGCGACCTCCTTTGAAGTCCCCGTGGGCTCGTGGCGGGTCGAAGGCCAGCTCGACCTGCGCGACGACGACTTTCCCGCGTTGCGGGATTCGACGGCGGGTGTCCTGCTCGCGCCGCGCAACGTGTTCGACCTGGAGCGTGCGCTCGATCCCGAGCGGGTTCCCTGGGGGATCGACGACTCGACCGAGCTCGTGCCGAATCCTGCGCAGGCGCGCGTGCGGCTGGAGGCGAGCCATCCGGAGATCGGGCGCATCGGACTCGGCACCTGGCGGGCGCGCTTCGGCGACGCGGAGATCGGCCAGTACCACCGGGAGCTGTTCGGCGGGTACGCCTCGGTGGGGATGGACCCCGCGAAGTCGAAGGCCGGGGCGCGCGTGCAGGCGTTCGGTGCTCCGTCGGTCGTCGATCCGCTGACAGGGCTGACGACCTTGCCAACCCATTCGGAGTTCCTCCCGACCGGCGGAAGCCTTTTCTATCTTCCGTTCTCCGCCATCGCCCGTGGCAGCGAGCTCGTCCGCGTCGTCGTGCGCGACGGGATCACCGCAGTGCCTTTGTCCGAGCGGCACCTCGTGCGCGGTGTCGACTACGAGATCGACTATCTGTCCGGGCGCATTCTCCTGGCGCAGCCGCTGTCGCTGACCTCCGGGCGTTCGACCCTGCTCTTCGACCCGCCGACCGCCGGGCCCGAGCCGGTGCTCGTCGTCGACTACGAGCGGCTCGTGCTTGGCGAGTCTGCGCGCGGCACCGCCGGCGGCGAGGTGGAGGGTTGGTTCGGCCCCGTCCGGATGTCGGCGGGGGCCGTGCAGGAGGGCCCCGAGGACGCCCGGTATCGCCTTTTCCGAGGCGCAGCCCACGCGAGCTTCCTGGGATTGCACCTATCCGCCGAGGCGGCACGCAGCGAAGGCGTCGCGCACGCGCAGGGCGCCACGACGTGGTCCGAAAGTGGTGGGCTCGAGTTCCAGAGCCCGGTCGAGCCGCTCGGGAGCGATGCCTCCGGCTGGGCCTGGGGCCTCCGACTCCGAGGCCGTACGCCGGGAGAGGGGCGCGTGGATGCATCCTGGCGGCGGAGGACGCCGGGGTACTCGGACTCCGCGTGGGACGGACGCGGTGTGCTCACCCAGCTCTCCGCGCGGGTGGAGCAGCCTGTCGGGCCGGTCGTGGTCGGCGCGCTCGGGGACGGCGTCTCCGGCGTAGACCCACGCACGATCTTCGGAACGCGCCTGTTCTCCGCGCGGACGCTGGGCGGCTACGTCGGGATGCGCGGCGGCCGGTGGGAGGGCCGTCTCGAGCTGAAGGACCAATCGCTCATTGAAGACGCAGGAGGACCCGCCGAGATCGACGGAGGCCGGACCGCCGTGGGGCTGGTCGGGCGCTACAAGGTCCACGAGCGCGTGTGGCTCCAGGCGGGCCACAAGCAGGTGGTCGCGTCCCGCGGAGAGGGGGTGGGCGCGTTGAACGACACCTTCACCTCGGGCGGCGTGGAGGTCGAGCTCGACGAGCGAACGGAGGTCGGTGTCCACGGCGGCTGGGGACCGCGGCTCGGTCCACTGGTGTGGGCGCAGGCCAACGCGGCGCGCGGCAAGGACGTGTACTACGGCAGCTACTCGGTGGACGTGGACGGGCCGGACTTCGGCGAGCGGCGCGCGGTGACCGGGGCGAGAACGGAGATCGACGCTGACACGTCCATCTTCGTCGAAGACGTCGGTGC
>JBAWAM010000210.1:0-1921 GCA_049589315.1 Myxococcaceae bacterium | reverse complement strand
CTGCGCGACCTCGGCGCTGTCGGTCCGGGCGGAGATCCGTCCACACACCACCGGCTGGATCTCTGGAGTTCGGTGATGTCGGTGGAAGTGGATCACCCCGACGTCGGTGGCCGCTCGCGTGAGCCGCGCCCCACTTCACGCACTGGCGCGTGCGGCGGCGCGCTCGCCCACGCCGTACTCGGCGCGGATGTCCACCAGGGGCCGCTCCCACATCTCCTCCCAGCGCGCGGCGAAGAGGGACCGGGCGGTCTGCCCGCGGGTGAAGCCCTCGGTGAAGCCCCGGTAGAAGGGGCGCATGCGGTCGGGGCGCATGAGGGCTGCGTGCATGAAGGCGGTGCCCGCCAGCATCGCCGTGAAGCCCATGGCGTGGTGGGCGTTGGGGCCGGCGTAGCGGTCGAACTGGCCGAGATAGAAGCCCACGATGGACACCTCCCCCGCGGTGCTCGTGGAGTAGCCCGTCACCACGTGCCAGATGTCGTGCGTCTGATACATCCGCAGCCGGGCGTAGGCGGCGTCGTCGCTCGGCTCGATGGGCGCGAAGAAGTCCGCCTTCAGCCCGTTGTCCAGCATGTGCCGGCGGTACGCGTGGCCCAGCGTCCCCTCGGGCAGGTGGGCGAGGTCCTCTAGCATGTAGGGCGGCGCCAGGAAGCGCTGGGCCATCATGGGGCCAGTGCCGCTGCCGCTGCGCATCGCGGAGAGGTAGCGCTCGATGTCCTCGGGGCGCGCCAGCTTCGTGGCCAGCTGCTCCAGCCGCAGCGCGGTGTCCGCGGAGGGCTCGCGCACCTGCGAGAGGAGGGTGAGCAGGAAGGCGCCCTGGGCGTGGGCACGGGAGAAGGAGGCGAGGAGGGAGTCGAGCATGGCGTCCCTGCTCTACGCCCGCCCCACTCCCGGCGGCAGCCACCCCGGCGAGGCCTGTCGTCCATCCATCCCCGGGGACTGACTGCCGGCCGGTGGCATGCCTGCGTTGCAGGTTCCGCCGAACACGGTGGCCCCACAGGCGCCGCAATCGTCCTTGCTGGTGGCGAGGTCGGTGCAGCGAGGTCCCTGGTTTCCTGCCGGGCCACAGAACGTCAGCGCGTCGGGAGGAGGGCGTCGAACGCGTTCTCGGGGAGGGCCTCCAGCTCGTGCAGGCCGTGGCGCTCGGGGAGTGGAACGAGCCTGCGCAGGAAGGTGTGCAGCAGTGCCTCGACGTCGGCGTCCTCGGGCGGAGGCAGTGGATGCAAGACGCCGTCGTCGGCGAAGAGAGGGCGGACCCGAAGCGCTGAACAAGCGCAGCGCCCGCTTGCCAGGCAATCGTCCGGCTGTAGTATTCGCGTCCCGACGGAACCCCACTCCCTTCGAATTGGAATCGACCATGACCTCGACTCACCCCACGTTCGCGCGCGTGGTCGCCTGGAGTCTTTTGCTCGGGCTCGCCGCAGGGTGCGGCACCAGCTGCGGCGAGGATCCCACGCCTCCGATCCAGTTCGACCAGGACCGGCCGGACGCGACCCGCTCCACCATCGAGCCGGACCGGGTCCTCGGCGTGCCCGCGAACGGCAGGGACCCTGTCCGCGTCCGGGTGACGGTGCGCAATGCGGACGGGAAGGCGCTCTCGGGGCGCACGGTGACCGTTTCCGTCTCCGGCGAAGGCAACACCGTGATCCAGCCGGAGGGGCCCACCGATGCCGAAGGCGTGGCGGTTGCGGAGCTGACCTCCTCCGTTGCGGGCACCAAGGAGGTGACCGCGACGGTGGAGGCCGAGGGAGGCGCGGTGACCCTGAACGACCGTCCGACGGTCGCGTTCGTCGTCCTTCCCGCCTCCACGCTGGCCTTCACCCAGGCTCCTTCGACAGGGACGGCTGGAGCCACCCTGGGGGTGGTCGAGGTCGCCGTTCAGAGCGCCGACGGTCTCACCGTCCAGAGCGCGGACCACCCGGTG
>JBAWAM010000209.1:0-13084 GCA_049589315.1 Myxococcaceae bacterium | reverse complement strand
GCTGAAGGCCACCGAGAAGGCACGCTCCCAGGAGCTGCAGCGCAGCGGGAAATGGCGCCACATCTGGAGGGTCGCAGGCCGTTACGCCAACGTCAGCATCTTCGACGTCGAAAGCCCCGCAGAGTTGCATGAACTGCTGTCGACGCTTCCGTTGTTCCCGTTCATGGAGGTGAGGGTCTCGGCGCTGTGCCGGCACCTGTCCTCCATCCGAGAGGATGACCGCTGATGGCAACGATCGCAGATAATGAGCAGTCGGCCCGTTTCCTGGACCGGGTCGCCGGCCTGGACAAGAGCCAGGGCAATCCACGGACGAAGAAGATCGTTCGGCGGATCGTCTCCGATCTCTACCGGACGATCGAGGAGCTCGAGATCACCGAGGACGAGTATTGGGGGGCCATCAGCCTTCTCACCGAGTTGGGACAGGCGCGCGAGGTCGGGCTGGTCTCTCCGGGGCTCGGCTTCGACCACTTCATGGACGTGTTGCTCGACGCCGCCGAGAAGAAGGCCGGAATCGAGGGTGGGACGCCCCGCACGATTGAGGGGCCGCTGTACGTCTACGGCGCGCCGCTGGCGAAAGGGGAGGCCCGCCTCGATGACGGAACGGACAAAGGCGAGGTCCTGTTCATGAGCGGTCGGGTCACCGATGCGGACGGGAAGGCGATACCCGGCGCCATCGTCGACGTCTGGCACGCCAACTCGCTCGGGAACTACTCGTACTTCGACAAGTCCCAGAGCGAGTTCAACCTGCGCCGTCGCATCGAGACCGACGACGACGGGCGCTACCGTTTCCGGAGCATCATGCCTGCAGGGTACGGGGTCGATCTGAACGGCCCCACGCAGACTCTGCTCGCCCAGCTCGGGCGCCATGGAAAGAGGCCGGCGCACATCCACTTCTTCGTCTCCGCGCCCGGCCAGCGGCACCTCACGACGCAGATCAACATCTCCGATGATCCGCTGGTGAACGACGACTTCGCCTTTGCCACGCGAGACGGGCTCATCCCCCGGGTGGTGCGCAGGAGCGATCCGGAGGAGATCCGGAAGCGGGGTCTGGACGGCCCCTTCGCCGAGATCGAGTTCGACTTCGTCATGCACAAGAAGGTGCCCAATGCCCCGGAGACCGAGGTTCACCGCGAGCGCGCGCGCATCGAGAAGGTCCTGGGGGTGATGCCATGAGCGCGCTTCTGGAAGTGGTCATCGTCAGCGCAGTCCGGACCCCGATTGGAAAGATCGGCGGAGCGCTGGCCTCAGTCCGTCCGGACGACCTCGCCGCGCTGGCGATCGCCGAGGCGGTGAGGCGCGCGGGCGTGCCAGCGGGTGACATCGAGGAGGTCTATCTCGGATGCGCCAACCAGGCCGGAGAGGACAACCGCGACATCGCGCGCATGGCCGCGCTGCTGGCGGGACTTCCGCAGCACGTCGGCGGCGTGACCTTCAATCGCCTCTGCGCCAGCGGCCTGACCGCGGTGAACCAGGCGGCGCGCGCCATCCGGTGTGGCGAGGGCGAGGTCTTCGTCGCCGGCGGCGTCGAAAGCATGACCCGGGCCCCGTACTCGCTGCCCAAGAACGCCCAGGCCTTCGGACCCCCGGGCAACACGACGGCCTGGGATACCTCGCTCGGCTGGCGCTATCCCAACCCGCTGATGGAGAAGCTCTTTCCGCTCGAGGCCATGGGCGAGACCGCGGAGAACATCCAGGCGCTGTCGCAGCGAGGCGAGATCGCCGGCGGGGTGATCAGCCGCGAGGAGCAGGATCGGTTCGCCTTCCAGAGCCACCGCAGGGCCGTCCACGCCATCAACGCCGGCTACTTCAAGCGCGAGATCGTCCCCGTGCCGATTCCCCAGCGGAAGGGAGAGCCCCTCCTCGTCGACACCGACGAGCACCCTCGCTACCGGAAGACCGCGGAGGGCTACGTCCTGGACACGAGCCTCGAGCAGCTCTCGAAGCTGCGTCCTGCCTTCCTCGCCGGCGGCACGGTCACCGCGGGAAACGCGAGCGGGATGAACGATGGCGCGGCGGCGCTCGTCCTCATGTCCGCGTCGAAGGCGAAAGCTCTTGGGTTGAAGCCGCTGGCGCGGTGGATCGCGTCGGGCGCGACGGGAGTGAATCCGCGTGTCATGGGACTCGGCCCGGTGGAGTCGACGCGCAAGGCCGTGCGCCGAGCGGGGATCTCCGTGGAGCAGCTCGATCTGGTGGAGCTCAACGAGGCCTTCGCGGTTCAGGCGATGGCCGTGCTGCGCGAGCTCGGAATCAGCGAGGAGAAGACCAACGTCAACGGAGGGGCGGTCGCGCTGGGGCATCCCCTCGGATGCTCGGGGGCGCGGATCCTCACCACGCTGCTCCACGAGATGAGACGTCGCGCCGAGGAGGGAGAGCGCATGCGCTATGGGCTGGCGACCCTCTGCGTGGGCGTGGGGCAGGGTGACGCCGCCGTGATCGAGTTGCTCCCATGAGACAGGTTCCACAGATCACCGCCCAGGAAGCCGCCCGGATGGTCAAGGACGGCGACGTGCTCCTCGCCGGTGGCTTCGGCATGACCGGCAACCCCGTGCACCTCCTGCACGCGCTCGCGGAGACCAATACGAAGGGGCTCACCTATGTCGGGAACAACGTCGGCGAGGCGGGCCTCGGCGGCGGGCGGCTCCTCCGAAATGGCCAGCTGGTGAAGGCCATTGGCTCCTTCCTCACCAGCAACCGGGAAGCCGTCGCCGCGGCGCAGTCCAAGGCCATTCAGGTCCAGCTGCTGCCCCAGGGAACGCTGGCCGAGGCGCTTCGGGCCGGCGGCGCGGGGATCGGCGGGTTCTACACCCCTACGGCAGCGGGCACCTTGCTCTCCGAGGGCGTCGACGTCCGCATCCTCAACGGGATGCAGCAGGTCTTCGTCCCAGGTCTGCGGGGAAACGTCGCCTTCGTGCGCGCGTGGCGGGCGGACACCGCAGGAAATCTCCAGTACCGGATGACCGAACAGAACTTCAATCGGGCGATGGCCACCGCGGCGGACCTCGTGATCGCCGAGGTGGAGGAGATCGTCCCGGTGGGCGCACTCGATCCGAACCAGATCCACACCCCGGGCACCTACGTGGACTTCCTGGTGCAGGCGACGCTCACGATCGAGGATCTCGGCTCATCCGCGTCGGTGGCCACGAGCAGTCAGAGGATCGACGACGATCGGATGAACATGGCGCGCCGGGCGGCGGCGGAGCTGAAGCGCGGCGACGTGGTGAACCTGGGCATTGGCATCCCCACCCTGGTGGCGGACCTGCTCAAGCCCGAGGACGGCATCGTGCTCCACACCGAGAACGGGATGTTGGGCGTCGGTCCGGCTCCGAAGGAGGGCGGTGCACTCGAGCACCCGGTGAACGCCGGGAAGGTCCCGGTGAGCGCGCTCCCAGGCAGCAGCTACTTCGACAGCGCCGAGTCGTTCGCGATGATCCGCGGCGGCCACGTGGACGTGGCCATCATGGGAGGACTGGAGGTCGACGCCCACGGCAACCTCGCCAACTGGGCGGTGCCCGGCAAGCCGCTCCTCGGCGTCGGCGGCGCAATGGACCTGGCCACGGGCGCGAAGCGGCTCATCGTCACCATGAGCCACACCGCTCCCGACGGGAGTTCCAAGGTCGTCCCCGAGTGCAAGCTGCCGCTGACCGCGCACGAGGTCGTCGACGTACTCATCACCGATCTCGCGGTGTTCAGGATGCTCGAGGGCAAGCTGACGCTCGTGGAGGTGATGCCGGGCGCAACCCTGGATGAAGTGCGGGCGAAGACCACCGCGCCCTTCGTCGAGCGACTGACCTAGACCCGCCGACGCGCGCCCGGGCGCGGGAGCAGCGCCGGAAATGCCCGATGTATCGTGGTTGCGGAGAGCGCCATGAGCGTGTTCTTCACGACGTCTCCCGGGAGGAACGTCGCCCCCAACTCGATGGCCCGCGTCAGCGGGAGGTCGAGGCGAAGAGCCATCCCGGCAATCCCGAGCGGATGGATGAAGCACAGGCTTCCCGCCATCCCGCAGAGAAAGGTCAACCCGGCCTCGGACGCGAAGCGCTGCCGCGGGATGCGCTGCACGAGCCAACCCGTGAGCGCTGCGGCAAACGGCCAACTGACGATGTAGCCGACCGACGGACGGGACAGCGTTTCGAGGCCACCCGTCCACCCCGAGAAGATGGGAAGTCCGGCCAGACCGCACAGCACATAGAGCAACACCGCGAGGGGCCCCCGCACGGGCCCGAGACACGCCGCGGACAGCATGATTCCGAGCGTCTGCAGGGTGATCGGAACGGGAATTCCCTTCACCTCGATCGCCGGCAGCAGCGAGCAGATGGCAATGAGTGCGGCGAAGCCGGCGATCAGCGCGAGGTCGCGTCGCATCCACCAACTGTAGCGCTTCCCAACCCGGAGCATTCATCCATGAAGAAGATGGTGACGCGAACGCATCCGTTACATCAGCTCGATTACGGCGAGTACTGCCTGTCCGCCTCCGCGAGCGACGTGCGCGATCCCGCGGCCGTCGCCCCCCAGCTGGACCTGGACGCCGCGTCCCTGAACGATGTCGTGGCCGGTGTACTCCATCGCGCGGACGAAGGACTTGTCCCTTGCCGCATCAGCATCGACGACCGCCATGCTTGCTCCGTCGATCGGCAGCTCCGCTTGTTCCGGCTCCATCTGGCGTTGCAGCTCGGTGATGCGCGGGAACGACTCCGCATGAACGACGACCAGCTTGCTCGGGGGATACTCGTCGTCTGCGTCCTCGGCGCCAGGGGGCAGGTCGTCGCCATCCTGGAACCACGCGAACCAGATGCCGGGCCGGGCATCGAGCTCAATTGACCCAACCCCGAATTCGCCGATTGCCAGGCGCCGCTCGACCGCGAACGCGCCCAGCGCTTCGTACCCCGGAAGCTCCGGAATCTCAGCGTGGGCCGCGAGCTCGGCAGAGCGATCGGGGAGTATCATCTGCCCGGCAGCCCGCTTCGCCAGACCTTTCAGCATGGCCGGCTTCACGTCGAGTACCAGCGCCAATTCGCTGAACGCGGCCTCCTCCAGGAGGTCCTGGTTCTGTTCCTCTGGGTAGCCCGGATTCGGATGGCGGTAGATCCCACGAAGGGTGTCGACGATCAGGCGCAGATCGTTGCTCTTCAAGACTCGGCGGTACTCCTTGCTTCGAGCGTAGGCATCCTCGGCGTGTTGGGTTTCGCCAGCCACGAGGAGCGTGTTCCGAAGTTCCTCTGCCTCCTGCCGGCCGACGAGAGGTCGGATTCGTCGCCGCGCCTCGTCGAGCCCGATAGTGACCTCTGACTTCTTGTCGCGCTCATCTTCCCGGTAGCTGAGGCTCCCGTCGGGTTGGACCTGCACAAGCTTGCGAGCCCCCAGTCCGGACACCGCGGCCCAGTCTCCTGCCGAGAAATGAGTCGTCATGATGAGCCCTCCGTGAAGTTGGTAGATACTGCGCCATTGCCAATGTCGCGACACTGTTCCTGGAATCCCGTCGCTCCCGGACCGCGTTCCAGGGCCAAGCCTCGTATAGAAGCCCAGCTTCGCGTGAAGGTCCCATGGGCAACTCGACCTCATTCTGCCGCTTCTCGCTTCGCCAGCTTTCCGCACCCGGTGCGGATGGCGTCCCCGCCTACGTCTCGCTCGCAAGAGCTCTAGAAGACGAAGGCTATTGGAATTCCGACGAGCAGATCCCCGCAGCTTCCGGCATCCGCCCGCACCTGGTCGGAACTCTCGACAGCACCGGCACCTTCTTCGAGGAATTGGATGCGGTCGTTCGGGCCTCTGGGGATACCAGGTTGGCCTTCCTCCTTTTCGCGCCATCGAAGGACGACGTACGCCAGCATTGGGAACGCCTGTCTCCCCCTGCTCGGGCGCTGGCTGAGTCCGGCGCGCTCGTCCTTCGTCGTGAGGAGTTTCTCGCGCTACAGAGCGCCCTCCAGACGACCAGGGCGGCTGCTTCGCTCAAGCTGATGCTCGCCTTTGTCATCGAGGGGCCTGCCCCGGCACCAGACGAGATCGACGTCTGGCTCTCCCAGGGTGCCGAGCCCGTCGCGATCGAAAGGCTGCCCGACGAACGGGGCGGGCCTCCTGCTCCTCGGGCACTCATGACCGTAGGTGACCGCTTTGATCGAAGCGTGAGAGCAGGCCTGATCCTCCTCGGGATCATCGGTGTGGTTGCGATCATCTGGCAGGTTTTCTTCTGAGGGCCTGAAGATCATTCCTACCGCAACCGCCAGTCACCGGGGGCGTTCCGAGCAGTGCACGCCCCCGGCGCTGGTCACCGACAAGCCCGAGCCGTCATGGCGAGGACGCCACCTCGAGGCCACCGTCGTCGCCGAACATGAATCCGAGGCCACCCTGGAAAATCATGCCTCCGGCTCCTGCCGAGGTCCCTGCCGCGGAGGTGCCGATGACCGGCACGATCACCGAGAACTCGGGCATGATCCGGAACCCATTGCCCAGGCGCAACCGCAGACCCACCGAGGAGCCGACGGAGATGCCATTCGCGGCAGACGTAGTTCCTCCGACATTGACCAGACCCAGCGTGTCTACGATGCGTGGGCCAACCACGACCTCATGACCCCCGCCGAAGCGGTATCCGGCGAGCAACGGGAGATGAATATAAATCAAGGTGCTGCTCGCGGTGGCCGTGGTGCTGCCTTCGGCGCCGGCGGACAGACTGATGTACGAGACCGCCGGATTCAGTGACAGGTTGAACCCGGAGGCGGGCGAAAGCGGTCGCACCAGCGCGATCTTCGCGTCCGCCCCTGCGCCCAGGAGCCATGCCTTGGCTCCCATCTCGAACCTATCGGTGATGCCGTACCGGGCCCCCACCTCTATCTGAGGCAACGCGACCACCCCTTCTCCGGTCGAGGCCCCGTAGACTCCAGGCGCAACCATGAACTCCAGCCGACCCCGATCGAGGGTTCGTGAGGATCCCATGGTTGAAACCGACGGACATCCCAACCATCCCAGCGAACAAACAGCGACCAGTCCCGCTACCGTACGTGAACCGAGCATTTCGCCCTCCCTGGCAAGTGCTGCGCGGGCAATATTCCAGTAGCGAACATTTCGGTAAAGGTAGGAAAGAGCCGCAACGATGTGCGTTCCTGCCCACCTTGACTCCGTGCGCTCGGCGCCTAGCCGGTGCCTTTCGGGGTCCGGACTGTCTGGTACCGTCATCGCTGAGAATGAATCATTTGCTTCGGAACGCGGTGCTGTTGGCCAGCGCGTTGACAGCCCTATGGTCGTGCCAGCGGTTGGAAGCGCGTGCTTCGTTCCCTGTCGATCTAGACGCGGTACAGCGTGAGCTCGAGCCCGTCATCAGCCCGGAGTTCGGGATGGACGTGCCGGTGACGGGGCCACTGGGAGTTGCGAACAGCGAATCGGGCCCTGCCGTCGGGTTCGACGGGACGAATTACCTCGTCGTCTGGGCAGATGGACGCAACGGTGACGACACCGACCTTTATGGAGTGCGGGTCAGTCCTTCGGGCAACGTGATCGACTCGACCGCCATTGCGATCTCGACCGCGCCCGACTCTCAGCTCTCGCCGAAGATCGCGTTCAACGGTTCGGTCTACCTGGTCGTATGGCTCGTCGAGAAGAGCAGCGTCTGGGAGGTGGGCGCCGCGCGGATCGACACCGCTGGTAACGTCCTGGATCCCGGCGGGATCCGGATCACCGGGTACACCACCGACGCGCCGGATGTGGCGAGTGATGGCTCCGGATTCCTGATCGTCTGGAGCGAGGACCTGAACGGGCCGATGCAAATCGAAGCAGCGAGGGTCGACGGCCTCGGGAACGACGGCTCCGCGTTCACCGTCTCTGATTCATTGCCCCTCCAGTCGAAACCCTCCGTTGCCTTCGACGGACTCGACTACGTCGTCGCGTGGACCGCGGAGGATTCGATTCGAGCAGCGCGCGTGAGTCCATCCGGGACGGTGCTGGATCCCGCCAGCATCGTCGTCCGCAGCGGGGCCACGCCCGGCTCCCTCTGGCCCCCGCGGGTGGCCTCCAGTGGCGGAGAGTCGTTGATCGTCTGGTCCGAGGGCCCCTCGTCCTCGAGCAGTAACGTCTACGGGGCGCGGCTGAGCCGTTCGGGAGCGCGACTCGATCCCGTGGCCTTTCCGGTCGTCTCCACGAAGGGCCTGTCGGGGCTCGAGTTCGACGGGACGAACTACCTGGCCCTCTGGACGGACGTGAGCAACGGGTCCGACGTCTACTCCACGCGCGTTGCACCCACCGGGGCCGTGCTCGATCCGACCGGCGACGCGCTCGCAGCGGATCCGATCCTCGAAGAGACCGGGCCGGCGCTCACCGCGGGCGCTGGAGGTCAGTGCCTTCTGGTGTATCAGCGGTTCGATTCGGATCCCGCCGTTCAGACCACACGCGTACGCGGACGTATCGTTTATCTGGATGCCTCGCCCACCGGAATGACCTGTGGCGCCGATGGAGAGTGTGCCTCGGGCCATTGCGTCGACGGCGTATGTTGCGAGTCCTCGTGCGGCGGTGGAGATCCTTCGGATTGCCAGGCCTGCAGCCAGTCCGCGGGCGCGTCCTCGAACGGAACCTGCGAGCTGCTGCCGACAACGCACGTCTGCCGGGTTGCGTCCGGTATCTGTGACATCCAGGAGAGCTGCTCGGGCACGAGCCCTGTTTGCCCGTCCGACGTGTTGGCGCCCACCCCCTGCGGCTCGGACGCGAGCGATGGTGGAGTGGCCGGTGAGGACGGTGGATTGGGCGCGGAAGACGGTGGACCCGGCATGTCCGGTGGGGAGTTCGTCACCCAACCTGAAACACGCGCCCGCTGTGGCACGCCCTACCGATATGGCGCTGGACCTCCGCAGGTCGAGGCAGTGCCGCCCGTTGTATTCAGTCTGTCGGAGGCGCCCGAGGGGCTCTCGGTCGACCCGGATACCGGGGAGCTCCATTGGACGCCCACGCCGGACCAGGCAGGGGCGCACCGCGTTGCGCTCGTGGCGACAGGAAGCTCGGGCGCTTCCGTTCAGAGCTTCGAAGTCGAGGTCGAGTGCCCGCGGAACACGCTGGCGATCGGCTGTGGCTGCAGGCAGGGCGCCGGAACCCAGACGTGGCTCTGGGGGCTGGTCCTGATTGCCTTTTGGGGTATGCGGCGATGATGCCAACAGCAGTCGACGAAGCGGCGGCGCCGCAGCAGCCCGATGCGCGGAGGACGGTCGCGGTCCTGGTCGCGGTCAACGCGGTGCGGTTCGCGTTCGCCCCGTTCTTCGATCTCGTGCCGCAGGAGGCGTACTACTTCCTCTATTCGCAGCACCTGGCGCTGTCCTACTTCGATCACCCGCCGGTGCTGGCGTGGATCCTGCGGCTCTTCACCGACGTTTTCGGCGCGCATGAGCTGTCCGTCCGCCTGTCCGCATTCGCCACGAGCTGTCTCACGCAGTGGCTGTGGGTGGATCTGGCGCGCAGATACCTCGGGCCGCGCTGGACGCACGCGGCGTTGATCTGGCTGACGAGCGGCGCCGTCACCGTGACCTCGCTGATCTCCACGCCGGACGTGCCGCTGCTGTTGTTCTGGACCCTCTCGGTGCACCAGCTGTACGCGGCCCTCTTTGCTGGCAAGCGGTGGGCGTGGATCTGGGCAGGCGTTGCGATGGGGCTGGCCTTCGACAGCAAGTACACCGGGATCATGCTGCAGGGAGGACTGGTCCTGTTCCTGGTCCTCTCACCGCTCCACCGGCGTCTGCTCCGCACGCCGTGGCCCTGGACGACCCTCGCGCTGGCGCAACTGGTGATGGCGCCGGTGTACATCTGGAACGCGCAGCACCGCTTCGCCTCGTTCCTGTTCCAGACCGCCGAGCGCGCGCAGACCGCGTCCGGGTTCGGCGTACAATGGCTCGCGGGACTCCTCGGGAGCCAGGCCGCGCTGGTGGGCATCCCGCTGCTCATCGCGCTGTTCGTGGTGACGCTGCGCAGCGTCCGCACCTGGCGCGCAGCGGCTACGGAGGAGGGGAACCGGCGCCTCTTTCTGGTGTGCTTCTTCCTCCCTACGTTCGCCCTGTTCTTCGGGATCTCGCTGTTCGCGCTGGTGAAGCCGAACTGGCTGCTGCCGGCCTACATGACCGGCACGCTGCTGGCGGCGGAGTGGATGACGCCGCGCTGGCGGAAGGTGCAACTGCTCCTGGCCGCGGTGCTCCACGTTCTTGCTGCGGTTGAGCTGGTCTTCTACCCGGTGCGCATTCAGAGCGACGACACCTGGGTTGGATGGCGGCGGCTCGCGGCCGAGGTGCAGCAACGCGCAGCGGAGCACCCGGGCGCCTTCATCGCCTCGGCGGACGGGTACAAGACGGCAGCGGAGCTGCGCTTCTATACGGCGCTCGAGGTGTACGGACCCAACGTGATCGGCCAGCGCGGGTTGCAGTTCGACTACACGGACCCGGACCTGTCGAGGCTGGTCGGGCGGAGCGCGCTGTTCATCGACTCCGCACCGCGCGACTTCTCGAGCGAGCCCGGGCCCGGTGTTCCCGCACCGGTGGCCGAAAGATTCGGCGAATGCGCAGAGGTTCAGCCGATCCTGATCGAAGAGGGCGGCCGCATTGTTCGCAAATTCAGGGTGTACTCGTGCCAGTCGTATCGAGGGCCGTAGGCGATACCGACTCGAAACCCGGGGACTGCCTGGCGAGGGCGCTCGCCATCGACTGCGCTGGAGGCGGCCGGCCCTGGACTCCGACATTCGTGTTCGAAGCCCTTCGAGCCGAGACGGTGAACTTCCACCTCGAAGAAGCGCAGCGGCGTGTCGGTGCTCGTCACTCCGCGGTGAGGGTGGCTTTGTAACGACCTGGCCGGAACTCAAACCCCTCCGCTTCGAAAAGGGCGATCGGAGATTGCGGCTGACCCTGGCTCACCACGAGCGGATGGGGTCCGCGACGTAGATCCAGTGTTGGCCCTGGCCCGTGCGCGCGGCCCGCGCGGAAGGGCGACCATCCAGACGTGGGCCCTCGCGCCAGCCCGCCGCCGGGCACCCTCTCGTTGGCAGACACGTGTCGGGCGAGGACGCGATGATCAGCGTTGGAGCAGGAACTGTCGGCCATGTCCCTGCAGAGACTCCTCATCGGCAAGCCCATCCCCACGAGGCTCGCCGAGAAGGAGAACATCGGGCCCCTGCGTGGCATCCCCGTGCTCGGGCTCGATGCGCTCGCGTCTTCTTCGTACGGTCCCGAGGCGGCGCTGACGGTATTCCTGCTCGCAGGCACCTCGAGCCTCCGGGCCTTCGGCCCGGTGATGGCGGTCATCTGCGTCCTGACGTTGATCGTCCAGTTCTCCTATCGCCAGACGATCGCCGGATATCCCGACGGTGGTGGCTCGTTCACGGTGGCGCGAGAGAACCTCGGGATCGTGCCGGGGATGTGGGCCGGAGCCGCCCTCGTCCTCGACTACGTGCTGAACGTGGCGGTCGCCATCTCCGCGGGCGTGGGCGCAATCGTCTCGGCCATCCCCGCGCTCCTGCCGCACACGCTGACCCTCTGCCTGGTCATCCTGGGAATGATGACCCTGCTCAACCTGAGGGGCATTCGCACCACGGGTGCAGCCTTCATGGCGCCCACCTACCTGTTTGTCCTTTGCCTCGGCATCGCCATCTCCATTGGCGTGGTGAAGACGGTCATGGCAGGGGGCCAGCCCGAACCCGTGGAGCCGCCCCCGGCCGTTCCCTCCGCGGTCGGCGTGGCAGGTACCTGGGTCCTGCTACACGCGTTTGCCAACGGATGCACCGCGATGACCGGAATCGAAGCGGTCAGCAACGCCGTGCCGCTCTTCCGGAAGCCTCGAGTCCCCAACGCCCAGCGCACGTTGTCTTCGATCGTGGCGATCCTCGTCATGTTGGTGGCCGGCATCGCGGTGCTCAGTCGCAGCTACGGGATTGGCGCCACCGTGCCGGGGCAACCCGGCTACCAGAGCGTGTTGTCACAGCTGATTGCGGCGACCACGGGCCGGGGTTTCTTCTATTTCGTGACGATGGTGTCCGTCATGGCGGTGCTCAGCCTCTCTGCCAACACGAGCTTCGCGGACTTCCCCCGCGTCTGCCGGTTGCTGGCGTTGGAGCAGTTGCTCCCGGGAGCGTTCGCGCACCAGGGACGGCGGCTGGTCTACTCCCATGGGATCGTGGCGCTGTCGCTGGTGTCCGGTGCGCTGCTCATCGTCTTCAACGGAATCACCGATCGCCTCATACCCCTGTTCGCGATTGGGGCGCTGGGGGCGTTCACGTTCTCCCAGCTCGGGATGGTGGTGCATTGGCGACGCCGGGAGAAACAGCTCTCCCGCTCCCAGATCATCAATGGCCTGGGGGCCACGGCCACCGCCGCAACGCTGGTGGTGGTGGCTGTTGCGAAATTTACACAGGGCGCCTGGCTGTCGCTGGTGACAATGGGCGCGATCGTGCTCCTGTTCAGGAACACGCGTCGCTATTACCAGCGCGTCGATCAGGAGGTCGTCGAGGCTGGCCCTTTCATACCCGAGCCTCCACGACCTCCGCTGATCGTCGTTCCACTGCGGAGACTCGATCGGGTCGGGCGAAGGGCGCTGAGCCTGGCGTTGTCACTGTCCCCGGAGGTCCATGCAGTCCAGGTGCAGACGCAAAAGGGCGAGCCTGAGGACCTGTCGTCACGCTGGCAGAAGGATGTGGTCGAGCCGGTGCGTGCTCGCGGACTCTCCGTGCCGCACCTGGTGACGATCAACTCCGAATATCGGGAGCTGGTCGACCCGCTGATCAATTACATCCGCAAGATTGCCGCGGAGAACGGCGAGAGGAGTATCGCCGTGCTCATCCCCGAGTTGGTCGAACGCCGCTGGCCCAATTATCTGTTTCAGAGCCATACCGCCTCGTTCATCAAGTGGAGGCTGCTCCATGGCGGCGGGCCCCATGTCGTGCTGATCGATTCGCCCTGGTATCCCCGGAGCTGACGCCGGCTGCAGCTCGTTCGGCACGCGCCAGGTCTGGCCGGTCGACTGGATCACGATGATTGCGTAGCGCCCCGGTGGAACGCTCTTCATCGGCATTGGCGCCTTCAGGTCTCGCGAATCCAGCGCGATCGGGCGGATCGCCAGCGTGAGCTCAGGAACCGGGACC
>JBAWAM010000208.1:0-5785 GCA_049589315.1 Myxococcaceae bacterium | reverse complement strand
CCACGGCGTCGACCTGCGCTGCGGCACCACGGCGAGGAGGCTGGAGGGAGATGCGAGCGGGCGGCTGCGGCAGGCCCACCTCTCCGACGGCTCGACCCTGGACGTCGACGTGGCCGTGGTGGCCCTGGGGGCCATCCGCAACGTGGAGTGGCTGCGCGGCTCGGGGCTGGCAGCCACCCGGTGGGGGGTGGCCTGCGATGCAGGCTGCCGGGCGTTCGACATCAACGGGTTGGTGACGGACGACGTCTTCGTCGCCGGGGACGTGGCCCGCTTCCCCCACCCGCTCTACGACTACCAGTTCCTCGCCCTCGAGCATTGGGGCAACGCGGTCACCCAGTCCGAGGTTGCGGCCCACAACATGGTGAGCCCGGAGACCGACCGCTGGCCCCACCTGGCCATGCCCACCTTCTGGTCCACGCAGTTCGGCGTCAACATCAAGTCGGTGGGGGTGCCCACCTTCTCCGACTCCCTCGTCATCACCCAGGGCTCGCTCGCCGAGCGCCGCTTCGTCGCGGTCTACGGCAACAAGGGGCGCGTCACCGCCGCGGTGGCGTTCGACCAGCCGAGGTGGCTGGAATTCTACCAGGGCCTCATTGAAGCGGCCGCGCCGTTCCCGCCCGCCTTCGGCACCGTCGACGCGCCCGAAGGGAGGCAGCCCGTCCCTCCCGAGTTCCCGGAGAAGGGCGAGCCCTCCCACGAAGCCACCGTCGTGGTCACCGGCCGCGAGCCCTCCGAGCGACGGGCACAGTGGCTGTACCGGCACCGCTGAGGACTCCCCATGGCACAGGCCAGCATCTTCCAGCAGATTCTCGACCCGGCCAACCGGGCCAACCCCTACCCCCTCTACGCCGAGCTGCGGAAGACGCCCGTGGTGCGGGAGGCCGACGGCACGTACGTCGTGAGCACCTATGACGCGCTCGTCTCCCTGCTCCACGATCCACGCGTCAGCTCGGACCCCCGCAACCGTCCGGGGCTGGCCGGCGCCACGTCTCCACTCGAGGAGGGCCATGCCGGGCCACCGGAGACCTTCATCGCGCGCGACCCTCCCGAACACGACCGGCTCCGCAGGCTGGCGATGCGGCCCTTTGGTCCGCCGCACACTCCCGGGCGCATCGAGTCCCTCCGCCCCTGGCTGCTCGAGACCACCACGCGCCTCATCGACGCGCTCGTGGGCAAGGGGCAGTTCGACCTCGTCGACGCCTTCTCGTACCCGCTTCCTGTGACGGCCATCTGCAGGTTGCTCGGGGTTCCCCGCGAGGACGAGTCGCGCTTCCACACGTGGGCCGACGCGCTCGTCTCGGTCATCGACCCGAGCACGGGAACGTACGAGGAGCGCAGGGCCAGAAGTGCTCGGGTACGAGCGGAGCTGGGGCAGTACCTCAGTGGGCTCGCCGACGCCCACCTGCGCCAGCCCGGCGACGACCTGCTCTCCGGCATGCTCACCGACACCGGCCCCGAGGGGCGGATGTCGCGGGAAGACGTGCTGAGCACCGCGTCGCTGCTGCTCGTCGCCGGCCACGAGACCACCGTCAATCTCATCACCAACGGCATGCTCACCCTGCTGCGCCACCCCGACGTGCTCGAGCGGCTGCGGCGCGAGCACGACCTCATCGTCCCGCTGGTCGAGGAGCTGCTTCGCTACGAGCCACCGGTGCATATTGTGCCCGAGCGCAACGCCCTGGCCGACATCGACATTGCCGGCATCACCATCCCCAAGGGCTCGACGCTCGCGCTGGTGATGGCCGCGGGCAACCGCGACCCCGCGCGCTTCCCCGACCCCGACCGCTTCATTCCCGACCGGCCCAACAACACGCACCTCGGCTTCGGCAGCGGCATCCACTACTGCTTTGGCGCACCGCTGGCCCGGGCGGAGGCGCAGATTGCGCTGAGCGAGCTCGTCCGCCGCCTGGAGAACCCAGGGCTCGTCGTCGACCCACCTCCCTACCGGCCCAATGCGGCCTTGCGAGGCCCTCGCCACCTGCTCCTAGAGGTGGACGGCATCCGGCCCGTGGGAGCGCAATAGCGCCCGGAGAGACGGCCATCAGCTCGGCGAGCGGCGGCGGCCGGTTTCGGGGGCGCGTAGGCTCCAGGCCATGCGAGCACTGAACCTGATTCCCGTCCCCGAGACCGGTACGGAGGACGTGGTCCTGGACGAGCGAGGGAACGTCTACACCGGGACCGCGGATGGCTCGATCTTCCGCATCCGCGCAGGTGAGGAGCGCTCGGAGCGCGTGGGGAAGATGCCGGGTCGGCCGTTGGGCCTGGAGCTGCTTGGCGATGGTCGGCTGCTCGTCTGCGACGCACATGCGGGCCTGCTGGCGTTCGATCCGGCGAGTGGACGGGTCGAAGTGCTGGTGGCCTCCGTCGCCGGGGAGCGGATCGGGTTCTGCAACAACGCGGCGGTGGCGCGCGACGGGACGATCTACTTCAGCGA
The DNA here is from genome assembly GCA_049589315.1 of Myxococcaceae bacterium. Taxonomy (GTDB): domain Bacteria; phylum Myxococcota; class Myxococcia; order Myxococcales; family Myxococcaceae; genus JBAWAM01. The sequence continues at coordinate 3,351 of JBAWAM010000208.1, read as the reverse complement.
TTCCTCGCGACATCATACGCTCGAGCACTGGAAGGCGGACTTCCTCCAGAACACCCGCTCGGGGCGCCTGCTGCGTCGAAGTCCCGACGGCGCGGTGGAGGTGCTCCTCGACGGGCTGGCCTTCGCCAACGGCGTGGCGCTCGCCGCCGACGAGTCCTTCGTGGCGGTCGCCGAGACCGCTGCGCGGACCGTCGTGCGGCTCTGGCTCTCCGGACCGCGAGCAGGCCAGCGCGATCTCCTCGCAACCGCGCTGCCCGGCTACCCGGACAACATCGCCCGGGGCAGCGATGGGCGGATCTGGGTGACGATCGCCTCGCCGATCAATGCCCTGGCGGAGTGGATCCAGCGCGCGCCCAGGCCCCTGCGCAACGCTTTCACCCGTCTGCCGGAGGCGCTCCACCCGGAGCCCACGCGCACGGCTCGGGTCATGGCCTTCAACGAGAACGGCACGCTGGCGCACGACCACCAATGCGAGGCCAAACGGTTCCACATGGTCACCGGCGTCCGCGAGCACGGCGGCCGGGTATGGCTCGGCAGCCTGGTTGAGTCCGCGGTGGCGTATTTCGATCATTGAGCCTGGTTCTGGAGTCTCGGTCGATAGCCGCGGCTTCACTTTTCAGCGGAGCCCCTCGACCCGGGGAACGGCTTCAGACGACGAACGTCCGATGCACTTGCTTCGATGAACGGAAGTACATCAGCCAAAGGCCGGGAATGATGAAGGAGAAAGGTCCCGTGCTCGAAAGCTCCACTGCTTCTCCGATTTGCGTCGAGACGATCGATGCAACGCCGAGGTCGAGGAGGTTCGAGGCCAACAGCCCGGCATAGAAGAACTGCATCAGGCGCGGAACCGTCCGCCGACGGGCGAAGTACTTCGGAAGGATGAACAGCGCCAGCGCAGAAAGGACGGCGCTGCCGAGCAAGTACGTGAGGTTGAGCACCAACCAGCGCGTGTCACCCAGCGCGGCCTCGAGTCCCGAGTCCTGGACGGTGCTGGTCACTCTGAACAGCGAAACCACGAAAGTGACCGGCGAAAGGGCCAGGCCGAGCATGGGGGGAATGAGCCATCCGCTGATTCGCGGCGCGTCCGCCGGCTCTCGAGCGAGGCATTCCGCGCACTTGTCGTTCCGCGCGTCGTGGGTGCACTCAGTGCACAGGAATCGACCACAGCGGATGCACGCAGCGACACTCCTGCTGCCAACGTGAACGGGGCACTCACCACCTTCAGGGCCGGGCGCCGACGAACGAACGGGATCTTGAATGGACACGATGAGCTCGGGCCGCCACACAGCGGGCGTCTTTGCATGACGATAACAGCGCCAGCGCGATTCCATGCAGCGGCCTCACCCGAGTCTTCGGTCGCGGCAAGAGAGGCCCGGATGCTGATCGCCGAGGCGCTGAAGTCGGTAGACGAGGCCCGTCGGCCGCTGTTCGTCATGCACTTCCTCGAGGGAATGACTCCCACCGAGGTGGCCGAGGCCACGGGGGCGCCGCTGCCGCAGAGCATGCTCCTGCCTGCACTGGAGACGGTGCTCTGCCGCTACAAGGCTACTCTCCCGAGGCGCGTGCCCGGTTGGATGGGCCTATCGTCTTCTCACTGCCGACCGCTCAGCGGCCGATTCCTCTCAGGAACGGCGGATCGCGCCAGTCCCAGATCCGCGCGGGGGCCTTGTCCACATCCACCGGGTAGCTGTTCCAGTCGTGGACCGCCGTTGAGGTGGCGCCCCGCGCGTGGATGAAGAGCCCCACTGCACTGAGAAACACGATCACCGGAATGGCGGCCCTCCGCCACCTCGACTGAAGCAGGAACTTGAGGCCAAGGGCGACCGGCAGCGCCAGCAAGGGAACGGCCTCGGTCAGAAAGCGCGGACCGAAGGAGTGACCTGCCCACCAATGCGGGAAGGCTGAGACGGCCACGAGCAAAGCCAACGCAGCGCACGAGAGCGCCAGGGCCAGGCGGCGAACGTAGGCCGGAGCCTCGGCCAGGGGTGCGAAGAGCGCGAGCAGGACGAAGGGGCAGTAGATGAGAAGACCGCGCGCTGGAGAGACCAGGTTGCCTGCGAGCGCCTCGGGGAACGTCCCCCCGAAGTGAAGTCGCCCCGCTTCGAAGTACGCCGGCAGGGGTCGTCCGATCACCGCGAAGTTAGCGCCCGCCCAGAGAAGGCCGAGGACTCCCAGACCGGCCGCGAAGGCAATGCCTCTCGTGCGGAATTGCCAGGCCACGAAGAGCCCGAGGGCCATCACCACCAGCGATTCGGTGGGGCGGATCGTGTACGCCGCACCTGCGAGGATCCCCGCTCCGAACAGCTGCCACCGGGTCGGATCGGCTCGACCGACGAGGAACAGGGCACCCGCCACGGCCAGCATCGCCGGACCGTGCTGCCACATCGCGCGGCTGGCCATCGACCACACCGGACTCGCTGCGGCAACGAGCACCAGAGCAATCCACGCCGCTGCGCCGCCGACCTGCTGCTGAAGAAAGAGCGCCAGGAGAAAAACCGCGGCCGCGCAGATGAGGCTTGCGAGCAGTCGCCCCGGCAAGTCGAAGAAGTCGAGGTTCAGGGAACCTTCGAGTCCGGTGTTCGCACGCCATTTCCGCGAGACTGTTTCGATGCCCGTCGCGCTGGCGAGGGTCGACACGAGCTCGCCTGCCGCGACCACCGGAACGGCAAAGAAGGCGACGGAGATCGGAAAGTAGGAGATCGGGCGCCCATCCTCACGATGGATTCCGTGCGGAGTCGTCTCCGCCACCTCCTCGAACTCGTCGAGGAAGACGTCACCGTCACGAACGATGCTCAGCGCGGTCGGGAAGACCCACTTCGAGTCGAAGTTCGTCTGAATGGGCGACGCTGCATAAACAAGCAGCGCAGCGAGCGACACCAGCGCGGCATTGCGCATCCCTGGGACTCCTCTGAAGGCGACGGCTCTGTACCCGGCCGCGATCCCGGAGACCATAAGGTTTGGTGCCCCGGCGAAAATGCCATCCGCCGGCGCTCTGGCGCGAGGCGCCCAGCGACGATCTCCGCCACTGGACGCTTAGCTCACACGTCGACGTGGACTACGAGAAGATCCCCTGTCCCGGCGCGAGGATGTTGTCCGGATCGAAGCGCCGCTTTGCGTCCTCGAACGCGTTCCACGCGGGCCCGAAGTGGGACTGCCAGTCGGCCGGCGTGAAGTCGGGGATCGCGCCGATCGAGTAGCGGGTTCCTCCCATCACTCGTGCTTGATCGTAGAGCGCGCGGTTGCTCGCGAGCATCGCCTGGAGAGACGCCGCATCGCTGGCCGTCCGCAGGATGCTCAGGTGCCACGCGACGGATTCAGCGGGCAGGGGATAGAGCGGGCGGTTCATCGGCG
>JBAWAM010000207.1:0-7112 GCA_049589315.1 Myxococcaceae bacterium | reverse complement strand
AGCTCGAGCGCGCCATCGCGCTCGGGCAGAAGGAAGGCGCGCCGGTGGGAGCGCTCGAAGACGCGCGGTTCGCGCTCGCTCGCGCGCTCTGGGAAACCAGGAAGGATCGCGTGAGAGCGGTGCAGCTCGCGACGCAGGCGCGGGATGGGTACGCGCGCTGGGCCAACAAGAAGGCGCTCTCCGGAGTGCAGGATTGGCTCGCGCGCACCGCCGTGCCGTGAGGCGGGCGCGCAGCGGGATCGCTATCCGTGCGCCGGCTGCTGCTGCGGCGCCACCCTGGCCGACCCGCCCGAGCTGCCGGCGTGGTGCCCGGCACTGGGGCTCGCCGCTGTGGTCGAGGTGCCCGGGTTCGCGGTGGCCGCGACCGGCGCGCTCTCGAGACGCCACTTGTTGGTCGTGATGAGGCGGGCGCCGCGCCTGGCGAAGAGGTAGTTCCAGACCCACTCCGCGAAGACCGTGGCCCGGTTGCGAAACCCGACGAGCGCGAACACGTGGACAAACATCCACGCGATCCACGCGAGTCTGCCGGTGAGCCTGAGCTTGCCGACCTGCACGATCGCCTTGCTCTTGCCCACCGTCGCCATCTGCCCCTTGTTCCGGTAGCGGAACGGCGTGCGCTCCTTGCCGTGGACAGTGGCGAGGATGTTGTGCGCCGCGGCCTTGCCGGTCTGCTGCGCGGCAGGCGCCACGCCGGGGACCGTCTTCCCTTCGTCCTGGGGGATGTGAGCGAAGTCGCCCACCGCGAACACGTTGGGGTGGCCGGGGATCGAGAGGTCGGGATTCACCTTCACGCGGCCGGCGCGGTCGAGCTCGACGCCCAGCTTCTTGCCGAGGCTCGAGGCCTGCACGCCCGCCGCCCAGAAGGTGTTCTTCGCCGTGAGCCACTGGCCGCCCAGCATCACGCCGTCGGCAGTCACGTTCTCCACGCGGCACTGGGTGCGGACCTCGACGCCCAGGTGCTCGAGATCGCGAACGACCTTCGTCGAGAGGTCCTCTGGAAAAGCGGCGAGCACTCGCGGCCCGGCCTCCACCAGCAGCACCCGCGCCGACGCAGGATTGATCCGGCGGAAATCGCGGACGAGGACGGTGCGGCTGATCTCGGCGATCGCGCCGGCGAGCTCCACGCCGGTGGGGCCAGCGCCCACCACCACGAAGGTGAGCAGCGCTTTCTGCTTCTCCGGATCGGTCTCGTTCTCGGCCTGCTCGAATGCGCCGAGGATGCGCCGGCGGATCTCGGTGGCCTGCTCCAGGGTCTTGAGGCCCGGGGCGTTCTCCTCCCACTCCGGCTTGCCGAAGTAGCTGTGCTGCGCACCGCAGGCGAGGATCAGGTAGTCGAAGGAGACGCCGACCTCGCCATCGCCGAGGCAGCGCTTCTCCAGATCGATCTCGTTCACCGGCGCCAGGTGGACGGAGACGTTGGCGTTCTCCGTGAACTGCGCCCGGATCGGCACGGCGATGTTCGACGGGTTCAGACCCGCAGTGGCCACCTGGTAGAGCAGGGGCTGGAAGAGGTGGTAGTTGCGCTGATCGACCAGGGTGACCTGCACCTCGGGTCTGTCTGCCAGCTCTCTGGCGGCAGCGAGGCCGGCAAACCCGGCGCCTACAATGACGACGTGCTTGCGCCCGTCGGGTACGGCCATGTCGTGCAGTTTCATGGGTTCTAGCCTCGTTGCTTCGGCGCCGGCGTCTTCTTCGCCTGTGCGCGGTTCAGGATGGGAAGGAGGATTTCGTCGACGAGGGCGGTGGCGAACCGATCGCTCACGGGTCGACTGAGGAAGAGGAGCTGCTGGAGCATCAGCGCCGGCAGGACGCGCAGCGCGAGCTCTCCTGTCGGCGCACGATCGAGCTCGCCTCGTTCGATGGCCCGCCCGACGAGCCGTCGAAACGTCCTTGCCTCGCTCTGCACCGTCAGGTTGCTCATCAAGGAGGCGAGCTCGGAGCTGACCCTGGAGCCGAAGGCGAGCCCCGCGATCGCGTTGACCCGCGCGGGGGTGAGAAAAGCGGCCACTCGACGGACATGGAGACGCAGGTCGCCCCGCAGGCTGCCCGTGTCCTCTTCCGCGGCGCTCTCGAGCCGGGAGAGATCCGCGCGGACCGCTTCGGCGAGGAGTGCCTCCTTGTTGGCCCACCGACGGTAGATCGACGTCTTGGCCGTTCCCGCCCGGCGCGCCACCCCTTCGATGCTGAACCCCGCGTACCCGGCATGTCCGAGCTCCTGCAGGGCGGCCTCGAGGATCGCTGGCCCGAGCGTCTCGCTCGGCGGTCTCCCTGGCGCTCGCCCACCCGATTCCGGACTGCCCCCTCGTTTCACGCTGGCTCTCTCATTTTGAGATACGAAACGGTATCGTATCTAATTGTCGCGCAGAATCTACGCCACGAAGAATCCAGTCGACGGGCCGACTGCCCCTCGTCTCGAATGATGCGCGTTCCTGGAGCCAACCCGGCTCATCGGGCTAGCCTCGGCGCACACCGAGGAGAGACCGCATGGCTCCCACAAAGAAGCAGACTGCCCTACGTCCGAACCCGCAGCGCGCGAAGAAGGTACGCCCTGATTCCAGCAGCTCTCAGCAGGAGGCCGCAGTCGTCGAGTTCCTGCGCGAGCTGGACCATCCCCTGAAGAGTGAGATCGAGGCGGTTCGTCAGATCATCCTCGGCGTCAGCCCCGAGATCCGCGAGGGGATCAAATGGAACGCGCCCAGCTTCCGTACGACGGACTTCTTCGCGACGTTCCATCTGCGCAACCGTGACAGCGTCCGGCTCATCCTCCATACCGGAGCGAAGGTGAAGGCGTCCGCGAAGAAGGGCGTCGAGATCGCCGATCCGGCAGGTCTGCTGGAATGGCTCGCTGACGATCGCTGCATGGTGACGTTCGTCGACGCGGCAGACGTCCAGGCGAAGAGGACCCCTCTGAAGGCCGTCATTCGCGAATGGATCGCGCGCCTTCCGGCGTGAGAATCCTGGGGAGGCACACCATGCACCGAAGCCGACTTTCGACGTTCGTCATCGACTGCAAGGACGGGGACATCGAGCAGGCCGCGACATTCTGGAGCGCGGCGCTCGGGCGGTCCGTGAAGCGAGAGTCCCCGGAGGATCCGAAGTACCGCACCCTCGAGATGCAGGATGACGAGGTCCTGGTGATGGTGCAGAAGGTCGATCACGAGAGCCGGATCCACCTCGACATCGAGACCGACGACATCGACGCCGAAGTGGCCCGACTCGAGGCGCTGGGCGCGAAGCGGGTGGAGAAGATCAAGACCTGGTGGGTGATGCAGGCGCCCACGGGCCAGAAGTTCTGCGTCGTGCGTCCCCAGCGCCAGCCGCTCGATCAACTCCCGTCGGCGAACACGTGGGGGAAGTGACCGCGACGAACGCCACTCCACAACGCGGTGGGATTGCGAAGCAACCCGCTGAGCGCACGCGCGATCGTTTCACGACGTGAGCGCTCGGCGCCGCCCGAGGGGTGAACGCGCTTGACCGAGGCGTGAAACGGGAACAGTGTGTTCGCGTTTACGGCCTCAAGGTGCAGGAGGGTCGTCCCATGGCAAAGTTGGGTGGTCTCGCCCGCGTCGATGGCGTGGCGCAGGCGGAGTTGGTGGCGCGCGGTGAGCTGAGCGCAGCGGAGCTGCTCGAATCGTGCGCGGAGCGGATCGAGGCGCTGAATCCGTTGCTGAATGCGATCCCCGTGTTGGACCTTGACCGCGCCCGCGCGAAAGCAACGGCCGCGGGTCCGTTCTCGGGCGTGCCCTTCCTGGTGAAGGACGTCACTCCCTACCCGGGCCTGCGCTGGTCGCTGGGCTCTCGGCTGTTCGCACGCAACGTCCCCGCCCAGGGAACGCCCTACAGCGCGCGCCTGGACGAGGCGGGGCTCGTCACGGTCGGCAAGAGCGCGACCTCGGAGTTCGGCCTGCTCGGAAGCACCGAGACGCTCCTGGATGGCATCACGCACAACCCGTGGGATCTCTCGGTCTCGGCTTCGGGCTCGTCCGGGGGCGCTGCCGCCGCAGTGGCCGCGGGGATCGTGCCGCTGGCGCACGCGAGCGATGGGGGTGGCTCGACGCGCATCCCCGCCTCCGTGTGTGGGCTCTTCGGGTTCAAGCCGAGCCGCGGCCGGTGCGTGCCGGCCAGCCTGGGGGAATCGGACTTCGGCACGCTCGTCAGCGAGCACTGCGTCAGCCGCTCAGTCCGTGACAGCGCGCTGCTTCTGTCCCTCACCGAGGCGCGAGACGCAGGGCTGCCTCCGGTGGGCTACGTCCGGGAGCCGACCTCCCGCCGGCTGCGGATCGGAACGTGGACCCGCACGCTGATGGGAGAGGAGCCCGAGCCTGCGGTGCGTCGGGCCTGGGACGAGGCGGTGGCGCTTTGCCTGTCGCTCGGACATGAGGTGGAGCCGATGGCCCCGCCAGCGGTGGACGGCCCGGCGCTGGGCGATGCCTTCTTCCTGGTCGCTGGCGCGACGGTGGCCGATGTGGCCCAGATGATGGGGCAGCTGCGCGGGACGCCGGTGGAGCGGCGCGAGCTCGAGCCGTTCACCTGGTCGCTCGTCGAGGAGCTTCAGCGCCGTGGGCCCGGGGCGCTCGAAGAGGCGCGCCGGGTATTCGCGGCCAGCGCGGAACGCTACCTCTCGGCGGTGGGCAGATACGACGTGGTGCTCACGCCCACGCTCGCCGTCGTCCCCTGGCGCATCGGTCACCTCTCGCCGGTTGTTGCGCGCGAGGAGCTGCTCCGCCGAACGGCACGCGCCGTGGGGTACACGCCCATCCAGAACATCGCGGGCTGCCCGGCGATGTCGGTCCCGCTCCACTGGACGGACGAAGGGCTCCCCGTCGGGACACACTTCGCCGCCGCGCCCGGAGCCGAGGCCCTGCTGCTCGGCCTCGCGTATCAACTCGAAGCCGCGCGCCCGTGGCATCATCGGTGGGCACCGCACTCGTACCCCCGGCTGTTCGACGCCTGATGCCCCAGGTCCTCAAAGACGAGGTGCGCGAGCGCATCCTCGCGTCCGCGCTGGAGATCTTCGCAGCGCACGGCTACGCCGGCGCGACGATGACGGCGATCGCGGAGCGCGCCGGTCTGGGCACCGCGAGCCTGTACCGCTACTACGCGAGCAAAGAGGAGCTGTTTGATGCCGTCGTGACGCCCGCGCTGGCGGAGCGCTTCGAGGCGCTGCTCGAACAGCGCGTGAGCGCGCTCGCGCAGGTGGCATTGCGCGATGAACGCGGGCGCGTGGACGACCGAGGCGAGGCGATGATCCGCTTCTGGGTGGAGAACCGGCTGGCGGTGGTGGTGCTGCTCGATCGCGCCGCCGGTACGGCGTATGCGCACTACGGAGATCGCTTCGTCGAGCAGTTGGTCTCCGACACGCTGGCGCAGCTCCGCGCCGCCAACCCCGGGGTACGCGTGAGCGCGGCCGCGCGCTTCGTGCTCACGCGCATCTTCGAGAACACCCGGCGCACGCTGGCCGCCATCCTCGCGGAGCACGAGAGTGAGCGTGCACTGCGCGAGGCCATCGAGGGTTTCTGGAGCTACCAGATTCCAGGACTCCAGGGTTACGCCGCGTGGGTGAACAGGACCCGGAGCTAGGGTCAGCTCGGGCGCGTCCACCCGGGCACGCCGAAGGTGGCGGTGCCCTCCTTGAAGCGGTCCTCCCAGTTCTTGATGTAGTGCACGGGCAGGGTCCTCTCGGGATCCACATCGAGGCTGCGCCACTCAACATCCGCCTCGCGCAGCGCGTGCTCCTCGAAGTCGGGGTGCCCGTCGAGGCGTCCGGCCTCGAGCGCCTGGATCTGCTCGCGGATCGCCGGGAAGCGGCTGCCCTCCGCGACCATGGCGATCAGGTCCGGCAGCTTCTCCAGCCCCTTCGGGGGATAGGTGACCGACACGTCCTTCCCGCCGTTCTTCACGTAGGCGTGGAGGTTGCGGATGAGCGCGTCCACCTCGTCCGGCCGGAGGATCGTGCGCGGGCCGCTGGGATAGCGCTCCTCGAGCACGCCGTCCTTGTTCACGCGGAGGGGCAGCTCGGTGTCACCCACGCCGAGGCTGCGAACGTAGAGGTTGTTCGGATCGAGCACGAGGTCGACCGACTGTTCGGGAGCGAGGTTCTTGCCCTGGACCTCGGGAGTGGTGATGCGGAAGACGCCGCCCTGTGCGATCGGGGCGCCGTCGGGGGAGCGGAGCTTCTCGACGAAAGCCTCCAGGCCTTCGCCGATGTTGGAGGTCTGGACTTCGACCTCGCGCAAGCCCTCCTTCGCCACCACCCCACGTCCGGGCGCGAGCGAATCCACCTGGCGCGCGTGCGCCTGGAGCTGAGCCTCGACATTCGCGATCTCGCGCGCGAGCACCTCGCGCTCCGCGACCGTGGCGGGGCTGGGGCGTCCGGTCACCGAGCGAATGCTGACGTCGAGCTGCGCCTGCGCGGCTTCGAGCTCGGTCAGGATTCCGCGGTGCTTCTGCACTTCAAGGCGTGACTCGAACCCCTGGGTACCGTAGCCGGGCGTGCTCGTGATGACCTGCCGGACCCGATCCTTCAGCTGGCGCATCTGGCCGAGCGGGCCTTCGTAGCGCTGGAGGAGCCGCGCGGTCTCCAGGTGCGCGGCGATGTCCGCGTCGGTCGCCTGCGGCCCCGCCTCGATCCTCACGTTGCCGCCGTCGTAGCGGACGTGGGTGGTGTTGCCGGTGAGGCCGGTGTTGCGGCTCACCGGGATCTCCCCGGGCCGGAAGGCGTCGATGCCCTTCGACAGGCCGCCGTTGACCACCCCTCCGGTGAAGGCGCCCAGCGTCCCGTCGATCGCCGCGTGCTGCGCGACGGTGCTGAGGCCGTTCACGAAGCCGTTGCTCCACGTCTCGCTGCGGGTCGACGAATCGACCACGCCACCGGCCATCCCGCCCATGCCGCCTTCCTTCACGCCCTGAATCGCAGCCTGCTTGAAGCCGCCGTTCATCGCGGTGACGCCCTTGCCGACCGGAATGATCACGGTGCCGCCTTCGACCAGGCCGATCGCGCTCTGACGGAGCAGCTCCTGGGCACCGGCCGCGTCGCCCTGGAAGGCGTAGTACGTCCCGGTGCGGGTCGCCGCCCCGAGCGCCGCGTAGCCGGCCAGGGCGAGCGGGGTCGC
>JBAWAM010000206.1:0-3791 GCA_049589315.1 Myxococcaceae bacterium | reverse complement strand
AAGATCATCGCCGGCGAGCTGAAGCCCGATCGAGGCGAGGTGACCTTCGGACACAACGTGATCATGGGCTACTACGCCCAGCACCACGCGGACACGCTCCAGCGCGACAGCTCGATCCTCGACGAAGTGCACGCGCTCGTGCCGGACAAGCCGCAGAGCTACGTGCGCGGCGTGCTCGGGGCGTTCCTCTTCACCGGTGACGACGTGGAGAAGAAGATCGGCGTGCTCTCGGGTGGAGAGCGCGCGCGGGTCGCGCTGGCGAAGCTGCTGCTCGAGCCTGCGAACCTGATGCTGATGGACGAGCCGACGAACCACCTCGACCTGGACTCGTCCGAGGCGCTGATCGAAGCGCTCCAGGGCTACGAGGGGACGTTGCTCTTCGTCTCCCACAACCGGAGCTTCCTCAACGCGCTGGCGACCCATGTCTGGGAGGTGAAGGACCACGCCGTGACGGAGTATCCGGGCAACCTCGACGACTACCTCTACCATCTGCAGCAACAGCAGGCGGAGGAGGAGAGGACGGACGCCACGGCCGAGGCCCATGGCAAGCCGGTGTCGGAGAAGGATCGGAAGCGCGCCGAGGCGGAGTTCCGTCAGCAGAAGAGCAAGCTCGAGGCGCCGATCAAGAAGGAGATCGCGGCCATCGAGGCGCGCATCGCGGCGCTCGAAGCGGAGCAGAAGGTGCAGGAGGCCCAGCTCGCGGAGCCCTCGGTCTACGACGACTTCGCGAAGGCGCGGGCGCTCACCGAATCCCACCAGGCCGGCAAGGCCGAGCTCGAGGCGCTCTATGCGAAATGGGAGGACGCGCAGGTCCGCCTGGAGCAGGTGATCTCGCAGATCGCCTGACGCGGTTCAGCCGCGGCCCTCATCCCGCGGCAGGGCCTGAATCAGCAGGTCCACGAGGCGGCGCTGGTCGACGTGGAGCAACTCCCGGGCCTTCGCGATCGGGACGAAGCGCGCCTCGGCGACTTCCCAGGAGGTCAGCAACGGTTCGGCGTCGGGCGGCGCCGCGCCGGCGAAGCAGTGCACGCGCTTGCGCGACTTCACGTAGTCGATGAACCCGATCGGCGTCAGCGCGCCCGGCGTGATCCCCGTCTCTTCGCGGGTCTCGCGCCGTGCCGCGTCCTCGAGCGACTCGCCCTCGTCCAACAGCCCCTTGGGGATGCTCCAGCCGAAGCGAGCCGCGACGCCGGAAGGCTTTACGATCAGCACCTCGAGCCCGCGGTCCGTGGGGCTGGGGCGATAGAGGAGTGTCCCGGCGGATTCCTTCACGGCCGCGCGCTCACGTACCCGTGAACCAGCGGAGGGCCTCCTGCCTGACCTCCGTCGGCACCTGGTGGCCCCCTTCGTACTCGAAGTAGTGGACGTCGTAGCCCGCCTCCTGGAACTTCGGAACGAGTCGTCGGCTCGTGCGGGAGATGGGCAGCACCCGGTCGGTGGGGCTGTGGGAGATGAAGAGGCGGGGAGCGCCGTGCATCTCGCGCGGCGCGGCGAACCCGGGGGAGAAGGCGATGACGTGGCTGAAGAGGTCGCCGTTCGCCAACCCGAGCGACAGCGCGTAGGACGCGCCGTCTGAGAACCCGGACGCCGCGACCCGCCCGGGGTCGATGGAGAACTGCGTGAAGGTGCGCTTCAACGCCTCATCGAGCGCTGCGACATCCTCTCCGTACTCGTCCAGGATGAAGTCCCACGTTCCTTCCTGCGACTCCGGTATCAGCAGGATGGCGCCGAGCGTCTCGGCGTCGTCCCGGATGATCGCGAGCCCCTGGTTTCGATCGGCTCCTGCGCCGTGGAAGAAGACGAGGAGCGGGGCTGCGCGGGTGGCGTCGTAGGTACGCGGGACCACCAGCACTCCGCCCCGGTTCCCCGGACCCAGCGGGTGGACTCCGGGGCCGGGCGACGCATGGGTCGGTATCGCACCGCGCGGGATCGTGGCGGTCAATCGCCCACGCTGCGCGGCAGTCGATGGCTTGCTCGCCATGTCCGTTCTCATGAAGGAAAGGTCGTCACGCGCGCGCTCGGCCGCCATCGGACCTCGACGTGGTCCGGTCGCGAGAGAGCGGCAGAGCGGAGGCTCTGTGGACCGAATCCTTCGCGGCGGCGATGCCCAGAATGCGTATCCAGAATGCGTATAAGGACCGGCCATGGCAAAGATCGACGCAGCGGCAAGCGGCACGTTCCGGATCGGCGGCGACCTCGAAGTGAACCGCCAGGGCTTCGGCGCGATGCGGATCACCGGAAAGGGAATCTGGGGCCCGCCCGAGGACGTGGACGAAGCACGTCGGACGGTCGCGCGCGTGCCCGAGCTCGGCATCAACTTTATCGATACTGCCGACAGCTACGGGCCGGGCATGAGCGAGGAGTTCCTCGCCGAAGTGCTGGCGCCGTATCCCCAGGGCATGGTGATCGCGACCAAGGCGGGCCTGACGCGACACGGGCCTGACATCTGGCGCCCGGTCGGACGACCCGAGTACCTGCGACAGCAGGTGTTGCTGAGCCTGCGGCGCCTGAAGCTGGAGCGAATCGACCTCTGGCAGCTTCACCGGATCGACACGAAGGTCCCGCGCGACGAGCAGTTCGGCGCGATCGCGGAGATGCAGCGAGAAGGGCTCATTCGCCACGTGGGGCTGAGCGAGGTCTCGGTCGAGGAGATCAAGGCCGCCGGGCGCTTCTTCAAGGTCGCGACGGTGCAGAACCTCTACAACCTCGTGCACCGTCGATACGAGGACGTGGTCGAGTACTGCGACAAGAACGGGATCGGCTTCATCCCGTGGTACCCGCTGGCAGCAGGTCGGCTCGCGCAGGAGGGCGCCGTGCTCGACACAATTGCGAAGAGGCTGGGAGCGACGCCCTCCCAGGTGGCGCTCGCGTGGGTGTTGAAGCGCTCGAAAGTGGTGTTGCCGATTCCCGGGACGGGAAAGGTCAAACACCTCGAGGAGAACACAGCGGCGGCTTCTATCAAGCTCAGCGATGAGGACTTCGCCGCGCTCGACGCGCAAGGCCGCGAAGCCTGGCGCGCGGAGCAGGCGGCGCAGGGCTGATCACGTCGTCGGGTCAGGCTCGTTCGCAGCCTGAGCCGGGGCGCCCACCGTCGCGGACGAGGCGTCCGGCGGTGAGGGCGGCGGATCGGCGTGCGAGGCCGCCATGTCCGCTGAGGCGCTCTCGATCGCTGCCGGCACGACGTTCCCACTGTATGCGGCGCTCGCGTCGACTTCTCCGGCGCTCGGCTGCGAAGCGATCGCGGCCGTCCGACCTTGTGCAGCGAACGTGCTCACGTCGGGCGCAGCCGTGGGCTCGAATCCGCCGACACTCGTGTGGTGCGCCGGATTGCCGGTCGCAATTGCCGCGGCCACCTGGTCTGGCTCGGACACGGGACTCGGCGGCAGTGCGTTGGTAGAAGAGGTCGGCCCGACGGGGGCCGCGTCCTCCACCATCGGCGTGACGGCCGCACGAACAGGAGTCACGAGCGCGGTCGGCTCCGGCGTTGGCATCGGCGCCGCTACTTCAGGTTCGGCCTTCGTCGGAGCTTCGATTGGCCGCCACTGCACGAACTCCCAGGCATCTGCGAGCTCGAGCGTGTCTGCCGTCTCGGATTCCGACGCGGAGGTCCCCATGTCAGCGCCCTGCCAGGTGGCGAACTCCCATGGCGAGGCCAGCTCGACGTGACCCGAGTCGTCGTTGTCGAGCTCGATCACGCGCCGAGGCCGCGGAGCCGGGGGCGGCACCGCGTTGGGCGGCGACACGGGGCCCGGGACCTGCGCGCGCGGGGGAACTGCGGCTTGAGGTGCCTG
>JBAWAM010000205.1:0-11099 GCA_049589315.1 Myxococcaceae bacterium | reverse complement strand
AGACGGTCCATCTGCTCCAGCTCTGGGTCAACCTTCCCAGGGCACACAAGCTCGTGCCGGCACAACACCAGACGCTCCGTGCCGACCAGGCGCCGGTACGCCGCGAGCCCGGAGCGGAGCTTCGGGTGTTTTCGGGCGCTTCCGGTTCGGTGAGGGCGACGACCCGGAACTTCGCACCGGTGACGATGGTCGAGGTGCGCCTGGAGCCGAATGCCACGATCGTGCAGGACCTCCCCGCCGGGTACAACGCCTTCGTCGTGGTGCTCGAGGGACACGGCACGATGGGTTCGTCCTCCGCGGCCGTGAGAACTGGACAGGTGGCGTGGCTTACGCCCAGTAACGAAGAGAGCACAGTCACGCTCTCCGGTGATGACCAGGGACTGCGGGCGATGCTCTTTGCCGGTCTACCCCTGCGCGAGCCCGTGGCCGCGCGAGGCCCCTTCGTCATGAACACCGAAGAGGAGTTGAGAGCGACTTTTGCGGAGTTCCGCGCCACTCGGGAGCGCTTCGGGCTTTGAGCGGGCGGGCGCTCGATTCGGGCGAGCCGTGAAGGTCCCGGCGCGTTAGAGGGTTCCCCCTGCAATGTCACCTACTATGTCCAGCATTCCGTTCTCCGTTCTCGATCTGGCGCCCATCGTCGTGGGGGGGACTGCAACGAAGGCGCTCGGCAACTCGCTCGATCTGGCCCGGCACGCCGAGAAGTGGAGCTATCGCCGCTTCTGGCTCGCCGAGCACCACGGCATGTCGGGCATCGCGAGCGCCGCGACGTCGGTCGTCATCGGCCATGTCGCAGGGGGCACGTCGACCATCCGCGTCGGCTCGGGCGGGGTGATGTTGCCGAACCACTCTCCGCTGGTGATCGCCGAGCAGTTCGGAACGCTCGAGGCGCTGTACCCCGGCCGCATCGACCTGGGGCTGGGCCGCGCACCGGGGACGGATCCGCGAACCGCCATGGCGTTGCGCCGGGACATGGGCACCACCGGCGAGGAGTTTCCACAGGACGTGCTCGAGATTCAGGCGTACTTCCGTCCCGCCGAGCCGGGCCAGACCGTCAAGGCGATCCCGGGCGCGGGCCTCGACGTGCCCATCTGGATCCTCGGCTCGAGCCTCTTCGGTGCGCGGCTCGCAGCGGCGCTCGGGCTTCCGTATGCCTTCGCCTCCCACTTCGCCCCGGATGCACTCCTCCCCGCGCTGCAGGTCTACCGCAACCAGTTCCGGCCTTCGGAGGCGCTCGACCGGCCCCATGCGATGGTCGGCGTGAACGTCTTCGCAGCGGACACCGACGAGGAGGCGAAGCGCCTCTTCACGTCATCCCAGCAGCAGTTCGGCGCCATCCGCCGGGGCGGAGATCCCGGACCGCTCAGGCCGCCCGTCGACAGCATGGACGGCCTCTGGACCCTGGACGAGAGGGCGCTGGTCGAGCACATGCTGCGGTACTCGTTCGTCGGCTCGCCCGACACCGTGAAGCAAGGGCTGGAGCGCTTCATCGCGGAGGTGCGCCCGGACGAGATCATCGTGGCCGCACAGATCTACGACCACGCGGCGCGGCTGCGCTCGTATGAGCTCGTGGCGCAAGTGCGCGACTCGCTGTCCAACGGGTGAACGCGCGCTGGAAGGCGCGTACGTGTCACCCCGCGCGCACGCTCGAGTCGTGCTTCACGATCTTCTCGTGGAGCGTCGCGGTCAGCAGGAACCAGAAATCTGCATCTCCGAAGCTCAGGACGTCGCCGTCGCGGAGTTGCGCGTCCTTGTCCCCGAGCTCGAACTCATCCACGTAGGTGCCGTTGCGCGACCCGAGATCTCGCACTGTGCAGCGGCGTTCCCGGGCGTCCCAGGTGAGCTGCGCGTGTCGCTTGGACACCGACGGGTCGTCGACCACGACGTCGCAGTCCGGCAGCCGGCCCACGATGAACTCGTCCACCGGGCGAACCGGAGGGAGGCTGACGACCACCAGGTTCTCGAACTCGAGGATCAACGTGAGCGCGCTCTCCGCGTCGGAGCGCTTCTTCAACGTCGTTCGTCGGGAGGCCTGCTCCAGCGCGTGAGCCTGGAGTGGCTGGGGCGGGCGTTGGATCAGCGCAAAGGGACCCATCTGTTGCTCGAAGGCAGCCAACGTCAGCCGGGAAGCGAGCGCGCGAAGTTCCTGGATCGAAAGCACGCCGGCAGCGTAGCGGATTCCAGATTTGCCGGACAGGAACCGCCCCGACGGACGCCTCGGTCAAGGGCGCCAGATGTCCGGATCCGGTCGTCAGTCTCCGACACACGTCGAGTGCCCGCTCTCCGAGGTGCCCACCAGCACCTGGCGCGGCTCCCATTTCTCTGGGGACGTGCAGACTGTCGGCACGGGGAGCGGCGAGGGGCGGGCACGCTCGGAACGGTTGACCGATGCGCGGGGTTCTTCCTATCGTCGGCGTCCTTATCGCGGCTGTCCGCCTGTTGGGTCTGGTGTGGAACTCACCGCCGACCTGACATGCGGGTGGCCGCTTTGGCTTTGGGAGTGAGTGACATGAGCGGGAACATCCCGATCACTGAGGCTGGTCTGAGAAAGCTCAAGGAGGAGCTCAAGCACCTCCAGGCGGTCGAGCGCCCGAAGATCTCGAAGGAGATCGAAATCGCGCGCGCCCACGGCGATCTGAAGGAGAACGCCGAGTACCACGCGGCCAAGGACAAGCAGGGCCACATCGAAGGTCGCATCATGGACCTGAACGACTGGATCGCCCGCGCCGAGGTCATCGACATCTCGAAGCTCGGCGGCGACAGAGTCGTCTTCGGCGCGACCGTCGAGCTCTCCGACGTCGAGACCGAGAAGAAGGTGACCTACCGGATCGTGGGTGAGCTCGAGGCGGACATCAAGAAGGGCAAGATTGCCATCACCTCGCCGTTGGCCCGTGGGCTCATCGGCAAGGAGGTGGGCGACACCGCGACGATCCAGAGCCCCGGCGGCGCGCGCGAGTACGAGGTCCTCGAGGTCCGCTTCGAGGATGAGCCGGAAGAAGCCTAGGGCTACGGAACTCTTCTTGACCCTGCAGCCCCATCCCTTTGCGAGCCTGATCGGGCCGTTGCGCTATGCGTGTCGGCGCGACTTTGCCTATCTCGGGCTCGTCAAGGATCTCCGCTCGCCGCTGGCGGCGGCCATCCAGGCCGGGCGTGCGAAGGTCGACCCGGCGATCGTCGCGTCGCTCGAGCGGGAGCTGGCGAACATAGATCACGCCCATCCCCAGCTCCGTCGGGATTCGCTCAAGCGGATCGTTGCGGCGCTGGCCACGGCCGGCGTCGAGCTTCCGGGGGAGTTGAAGGACGTGGTGGGCGCCCCTCCCGCGGTGACGCCCTCCGGGCCCGCCTTGCCGACCGCACCCAGCGCGCCTCCGGGCTCCGAGCCGCCCACGCAGAAGGCGAAGCAGAAGCGGACCCCGAAAGTGAAGGGTGCCGAGGTCAAGCCAGACACGCGCGCCGAAGCCCGGCTCCTGTCGATCGCCCCCCGGTCCGGGCCGCTCGCTACACCGCTTCCGAACGTCGGTTGGCGACTGAACCCCAGGCTCATCTCCGCGTTGAACCGGAAGGGCCTGCGCAAGGCCGGCGACGTGTTGTTCCTGCTCCCGAGGGTCTACGAAGATCGTCGGCGCCTGAAGAAGATCGCGCAGCTCGAGCCCGGGGCGCGCGGCGTCACGGTCGGCGTGGTGCAGCGCGCGGGAGACTCGTTGGTCAAGGGAGGGCGTCGGCGAATCTTCCGCGCGGTGATCGCGGACGAAACCGGGAGCATCGCCGTCACCTTCTTCCAGAGCGGTCCCTGGCTCAAGGCGCGCTTCCCCATCGGAAAGCGGCTGGTGATCTCCGGGGAGCTCCGCGCCACGCCGACGGGGCGGGAGATGGCGCATCCGGAGATCGAGCCCGCGGATGATCTCGAAGGCTCGGGGATCCACTTCAACCGGATCGTTCCCATCTATCCCGGCTTCGAGCGCCACGAGCAGCGCGCCTTCCGCGAGCTCGCGTTCAAGGTGCGGGAGAAGTACGGCCACGCCATCGACGAGCCGCTGCCCGAATCGTTGCGCCACAAGCTGGGCCTGATGGGCCTGGCCGAGTCGCTGGGGCGGATCCACTTCCCCGAAGACGGCGACGACCTCGAGCTGCTCGACCACCACATGAGCCCGGCGCACCGACGGCTCGCGTTCGACGAGCTGTTCTTCCTGCAGCTCGGCATGGCGCTGAAGCGGCAAGGCGTGAAGGTCGAGCCGGGCATCGCGTTCAACGCATCCAGGGAGCGACTGGAGCGCGCGAAGAAGCTGCTGCCGTTCGAGCTCACCCAGGCGCAGACACGCGTGGTGAAGCAGATCGCGAAGGACATGGCCGCGCCAGAGCCCATGAACCGCCTGCTCCAGGGGGACGTGGGCTCCGGCAAGACCGCGGTGGCGCTGATGGCGGCCGCGCTCGCGTTGCAGGACGGCTACCAGGTCGCGGTGATGGCGCCCACGGAGATTCTCGCCGAGCAGCACTACCGCAACTTCCAGCGACTGCTCGAGCCCATGGGCGTGAAGGTCGGACTGATCAGCGCGGGCGGAGGCGCGAAGAAGAAGCGCGAAATGCGCGAGGCCCTCGCCCGCGGCGAGATCCGCTGCGCGGTCGGCACCCACGCGCTCATCCAGGAGGGTGTCGAGTTCGAGAAGCTCGGACTGGTGCTGATCGACGAGCAGCACCGCTTCGGGGTCATCCAGCGCCACGCGCTGATGAGCAAGGGGCTCCGTCCGGACGTTCTGGTGATGACCGCCACGCCCATCCCGCGCACGCTGGCCATGACCCTGTACGGGGACCTCGAGCTGTCCGTCATCGACGAGCTCCCGCCGGGCCGTACGCCCATCGTCACCCGCGTCTACTCCGACAAGCAGCGGGCGCGCGTCTATGAGCAGCTCCAGGCGGAGCTGGACAAGGGCTACCAGGCATACGTGGTGTACCCGCTGGTGGAGGAGTCGGAGAAGCTCGACCTCGAGGACGCCACCCAGGGGGCGGAGAAGCTGCGCGCGGCATTCCCCAACCACCTGGTCGGGCTGCTCCATGGGCGGATGAAGCAGGACGAGAAGGAGGCGGTGATGCGGGACTTCCGCGATCGGAAGATCCACATCCTCGTCTCCACCACCGTCATCGAGGTCGGCGTGGACGTGCCCAACGCGTCGGTCATGGTGATCGAGGCCGCCGAGCGCTTCGGCCTCTCCCAGCTGCACCAGCTCCGCGGACGCGTCGGCCGCGGCGCAGCGGCCAGCCACTGCTTCCTCGTGGCCGGGGTCGCCCGTTCGAAGGAGTCATCCGACCGCCTCCAGGTCATGGAGCGGAGCGGCGACGGCTTCATCATCGCGGAGAAGGACCTCGAGATCCGCGGCCCCGGTGAGTTCCTGGGGACCCGACAGAGCGGCATCCCCGAGCTGGCCGTGGCGAACCTCGCCCGGGACGCCCGGGTGCTTGAGATCGCGCGGGAGGAGGCGAGGGCGATCATCGACCAGGACCCGGGGCTCCGTTGGCCGGAGCACCAGGGCCTCGTCAAGGCGCTCGAGGAGCGTTGGGAGGGTCGCCTGTCGCTCGCGCGGGTAGGGTAGGCTCCACGTCCATGATCGTGTGTCCCGTGTGCGAGCACCCCCAGGCCCAGGGCTTCGAGTGCGACGTCTGTGGCAAGCAGCTCGTCCCACCGCGCCAGATTGCCCTGGCGGTGGCGCCGCTGCCCGAACTCGAACAGACGCAATACGCGGACAGGGCCGCTTCCGTTCCGGTGACTGCGCTCCCGGATGTGGAGCTCACGCGGTTTGACTCCAGCGCGCCCGTGCCGCCCGCGCCGCCGATGCCGGACCTCGACCTGGTGCGCGCCGAGGCGATCGACGTTGAGGTGCAGCCGCTCCCCGACCTGGAGGGGCATCGGCTGGTCGACCTGAGCCCGGCCGAGCGGACGCCCGCGCCGGGGGGGGCAGTGGTCTGCCGATACTGCCGGAATGTGCAGGCGGAGGGGCTGATGTGCGACCGCTGTGGCATGCGGCTGCCCCGCGTGCCTTCGACCGTGGAGGCCAGCGCTGAGCAGGCGTCCGTGGAGGAGCGTCCGATCGTTCTGCACGCGTGCGGCGGTCGGACGAGGGCAGGGGGGACGTGCTCGTCGTGCGGCGCGTTCGTCCCGTTGTCGGAGTAAGGCCGCCCACGACGCGCGCTCGACCCCGGGTACACCTTCCGCTACATTGCGCCGCGCCTTGGACACTTCAGACCTTCGCGCCGAGTTGGAGACGCTCCAGTCGGAGCTCTCCGCTCGCATCAGCACCCTGCAGTTCGCGCACGCCGGCGTCTCGATCGTCGTCTCGATGATCATGGGCGCTGCCGCCATCAAGCTGTTCGTGGACTCGGTGAAGCTCCCGTACCTCGGCATCCTCGCGGCCGCCGTGTCGGTCGGGCTGACCGCATACGCCGTCGTTCAGTACTTCAAGGGCGTGAAGTCCGCCCGGGTCGAACGGGAGCGCTTCGATCGCATGCAGGGCATCCGGCGTACCCTCGGGATCGACGACCCAGCCGCGATGCTTCCCAGCCGATGACTTCTCGTCGATCAAAGGCGGGCCACTTCGTCGTTCTGGAGGGGCTCGATGGCGCGGGTACCACGACCCAGTGCGACCGCATCGCCGCCGCCCTCACCGCACAGGGCATCCCGGTCGTCACCACCCGTGAGCCTTCGGACGGCCCCATCGGTCAGCAGCTTCGACTCGCCCTGACCGGACGGCTCGGGCTGCCGCACCGGCGTGGCGCGCTGACGGAGGACACCCTCGCGCTGTTGTTCGCGGCGGACCGGATGGATCACCTGGCCGCCGTAATCGAACCGGCGGTCGAGCGTGGGGCCGTCGTCCTCTGCGATCGCTACCTGCTCTCGTCGCTGGCATACCAGGGCACCGCGCTGCCGATGGCGTGGGTGGAGACGATCAACGGCCGCGCGCGCAAGCCCGATCTCACGCTCTTCGTCGAGGTCGACGCGAAGACCGCGTCGCGCCGCCGCGCTGCCCGGGGCGGAGAGGTAGAACACTTCGAGGCCGACGAGCGCCAGGTCCGCATCGCGCGGCAGTACCTCTCCGCGATCCGCCGTCGCTCCAGCCGCGAGCGAATCGTCCGGATCGACGGAACCCGATCGGTCGAGCAGGTCACCGAGGAGGCAGTGGAGATCCTGGCGCGCATCCTCGGAATCGGGCGAGCGCGCCGACGTGTCGGGGGCGCGGGTGCGTAACGGCGTCGCGGCCGTGATCATCGGAAACGAGGTCCTGTCCGCGAAGGTGCGGGAGAAGAACGGCGCACACCTGATCGAGCGGCTCGCCCAGCGCGGCACGCCGCTGCGCCTGATGGTGATCGTGCCCGACGAGATCGACGCGATCGTGGAGGCGGTCAGCCGCGCCCGACGCGTGGCCAACCACGTCATCACCAGCGGCGGGATCGGTCCGACCCACGATGATGTGACGGTTCGAGCCGTGGCTCTGGCGCTCGGGCGCAGGGTGGTGCGGATTCCCGAGCTCGTCGCGGACGTTCAGCGCCACTACGGCGAGCGCGCCACGCCCGAATCGCTGCGGCTGGCGGACGCGCCCGAGGGCGCCGAGCTCATCACCCGCGACGGAAGCTGGTACCCGGTGCTCGCCAGCGATGGCGTCTACATGCTCCCGGGCGTCCCTTCGCTGTTCAAGCTCCAGCTCGAGAGCGTGCTCCCGCGGATCCCGGGGACGCCCCTCTACATCCGCAGCCTGTACCTCGGCCTGGGGGAACCGGAGCTGGCCGCAGCGCTGGATCACGTGGCGCTCTCCATGCCCGACGTGGCGATTGGCTCGTACCCCCAGTTCGAGCCCGGCGCCGACTACAAGGTGAAGGTCACCGTCGAGTCGTCCGACGCCGCCCGGGTGGACGACGCCGTCGAGCACCTGATCTCCATGTGGCCCCCCGGCGCCGTCCTCCGCTCCGAGACCGACACCCCGCCTCGCACCGGGGACTGACCGCCGAGGCGCTTGCGCAAAAGAACGACCGTTCGTATTTTGTCGGCGCGATGCGAAAGGGCGAAGTCACCCGTGAGCGGATTCTCGAGGGCGCGATGGCGCTGGCAAGCCGCATCGGCTTCGAGTCCCTGAGCATCGGCGTGCTCGCGTCGGAGTTGGGACTGTCGAAGAGCGGCCTGTTCGCGCACTTCGGGTCGAAGGAGGAGCTCCAGCTCCGCACTCTCGAGGCTGCCGTGGCGCGCTTCGAGGTCGAGGTCTTCCATCCTGCGATCACCCGGCCGCGGGGCGAACCCCGGCTCCGGGCAATCTTCGAGAACTGGCTCACCTGGGATGGGCACAACGCGTGGCCCGGCGGGTGTCTCATCACCGCCGCGTCCGTCGAGTACGACGACCGTCCCGGACCTGTGCGCGACCTCACCGTCGAGGCCCAGACTCGGCTGCTCGAGGGGGTCGCCCGGGCGGTGCGCATCGCGATCGAGGTCGGCCACTTCCGCGAGAATGTGGATCCCGAACAGGTCGCCTACGAGATCTACGGCATCGTGCTGGCGCACCAGTTCATCCAGCGCCTGCGGCGTGACCCGAAGGCCGACGACCGGGCGCGCGCCGCGTTCGAACATCTGCTCGACCAGTCGCAGAGGCACTAGACGGAGGGAGTCCCGCATGTCGCAGTCCTCGAAGGCCGTTTCAGTTTCCATAAAAAGCACGACCGTTCGTTTGGAAAAGTGGGCGCTGGGTGCGTTGCGCTCGGCCTACGCGGTGGGTTTCCGGGTGATGCCCGACCGCGCCGAGGCGAGCGTGGTGAGGCGGTTCCTGACGCCGCGCCGCCCACCGAAGCCGGCCGAACCGGTCGTTCCCGGAGTGAAGGCAGAGCGTCGGGTCCGCCGCGTCGCCAACGAAGACGTGGTGAGCTGGAGTTGGGGCGACGGGCTGGAGATCCTGCTCGTCCACGGCTGGGAGGGGAGGGCGACCCAGTTCGAGCACCTGGTTCCGGCGCTGGTCGGCCAGGGCTTTCGTGCGACCGCGGTGGACCTCCCGGCGCACGGCATGTCGTCCGGTGAGACCGCGACGCTCGTGGACTTCGCGCAGGCCATCAGGACGGTCGCAGAAGAGCGCGGGCCGCTGCACGCGATCGTCGCTCATTCGTTCGGGGGCGCGGCCTCGCTGGTGACCCTGCTCGAAGCGCCGGTGGCCTCGGGCGCCGTGCTCCTTGCACCCGCGGCGGAACCGTCGTGGTTCACGGAGAGGGCAGCGGAGCTCCTGGGGGTCCCGTCGCATCACCGCGAGGGCATGAAGCGGCGGGTCGAGGCGCGCGCTGGCCGCCGCTACGAGGACATCGACCTGCGGCGACGCGAAGGGAAGCTGTCGATCCCGCTGCTGGTCCTGCACGACCCCACCGATGCCGAGGTCCCCTGGGCCCACGGAGAGGCCGCCGCCCGGGTGAGCGTGCGCGGCCAGCTCGAGCCGCTGCGAGGATTGGGGCACCGCCGGCTGCTTCGCGACGCTTCGGTGGTGGAGCGGATCGCCCGGTTCGTCGCGGAGGAGATTCCCCGCGCGTCGACGGACGGTCGACCCGCTCTTGCGGTCACAGCGTGAGCCCGATCTTCTGGCGCAGTCGGAAGAAGTCGTCGGACAGCACGAACGCGATCAACTGTTGCAGATCGGGGCGGGTGCGCACCGCCGTGAGGGCCGGGTCCGGGCTCTCCGCCTTCTGCGCGGAGTAGTTCGGGTCATCGCGCAGCAGCATGTTCAGCCCGGTGGCCACGTCCGCCGCGACGAGCAGGCCCGCGCGATCCGCGGCCAGCGACAGGGTTTCCAGGATCTCCACCAGCGGGACCTCCGCCAGGGTGGTGAGCTCCAGCGCCGGTCCCTCGAGCGCCTTGAGGGACTTGCGCGAGTACGCCCTCCGAAGCTGCTTCGAGGCCTCGTCGTTGCGCTTGCCCAGCAGCTCGAAGTCCGGATGGAAGATCCGGACCGAGTTGCCGATCAGCTCGGCCAGCTCTCCATTCGAGAGCTTCTGCGCCACCGCCGTCTTGTTGAGCAGCCCAAGCACCGTGCGGCCGATGAGGAACTTCTGTTCGCGCGCGTTGAACCTCCGGATGACGTCCTGACCCACGCACACCGCCAGCGGTTCGGTGGTCTCGAGGAACAACAGTCCTCGGCGGGACTGGTAGACCTCGAAGTCCTCCACCCCGAACACGTTCGCCACGGCGCGGATGGCCTTGTGCACCGCGTGGTCCGCCTTGAGTCGGTCCGCCCGCTTGTCGATGCCGGCGGACTCGAAGTTCGGCGGATGGACCTTGGCGAGCTGGTCGCCGATCGCGCGCAGGACGCCGACCACCGGATTTCCGCGGACCAGCGGAGGCAGCAGGGTCTCGATGTCCGCCGGCTGGAGCTGGCCGGAGGCCTCCTGGGGCAGGCGGTTCCGGGCCTCGTTGTGGAACGACGCCTCGACCTCGTTGGCCGCACGGAAGAACTGCAGCACGCCGGCAGCGCAGAACGCCTTGTCGTATTGCTTCTGGCTCTCCCACAGGCGGAAGAGCGCATGCACGCTCTCGACCCGTGAAGGCTCCAGCCGCAGCAGGACCCGGTTCTCCTCGATTGCGAGCGGCGCGGCCAGGGCGTCCCGCATGTACAGCGACGCCAGGGCGGCGCGCGCGGTGACGTTCCCCGCGTCCAGGTCGACCACGTGCCGGTAGTAGGCGAGCGCCTTGTCCGGGTCGTCGAGCGGGCCCGCGTACAGGTCGGCCACCTTGAGCCAGAGCAGGATCGCCCGACGGGGCTCGCCGGCCGTCTGGGCCTGGCGCTCGATCAGCAGTGCGAGCTCGGGCAGGTTGCCCAGGCGCTCGTACAGGCTCAGCAGGCGCGCGATGATCTTCTCGTCCGAAGGCGCCAGCTGCAGCGCGCTCCGGCAGAGCTCGGTGGCCCCGTGCGCATCCCCCAGGCCCTCGTCGTGGATCTGCGCGAGCGCCAGCATGTGCCGGGCGATCGCCTGCGGCTCGCCGCCCAGGTCGATGAGCCGGCGCAGACACTCCGCCGCGCCCGTCCAGTTGCGGGAGAGGGTGTGGATCGTCGCGAGGCGCTCGAGCGCGCCCGTGTTGCCCGGCTGCGCCGTCAGGG
>JBAWAM010000204.1:0-1749 GCA_049589315.1 Myxococcaceae bacterium | reverse complement strand
AGACAGGGCTGTGCCGGATTGGGTTTTTCGGGAGAATCGGAAGCGCGAGCACCCAGCGAAAACACGAGTGAAACAAACAATCCAGCTCTGGCACGCCAGCATCCTGGGCGACAACGCGGCCAAGCTGGTCAAGACCAGCCTCAGCTGACGCTGTACCAGCAAGAGTGCGGACCAGCCTCGATCTATTTCGCAGCGGCCGGCCAGGCCGCCTGCGACGCCGTGGCCGTTCGCCGAGCGGAACAATTCGGCATCGGAGGCGTTTTTCGGACTGAAAACTGAAAAGAGACCAGGGGCGCGACGCATGTGCTGATGCGAAACGACCGAACTGCGCTTACGCTTAAGTGTCCCGCGTGCAGCCGGGCGACGCCGCATCGGTTTCTTTACATCAAGAATGGTTTTGACATCTTTCAATGTCGTGACTGCGGACTGGGGCGCACCGAGGCATCGAGCTTCGATCCCCTCACCTATTATGACGACGGCTACTTTTCCGGCCGTCAGTCCGATGGCTATGCCGACTATCGCGGCGCCGAACTCGTGCTACGGCGCGAGTTCACCCGCACGGTCGAGTTCATCCAGCGCCGCAAGCCACAGGGCTGCCTGCTCGAGATTGGCTGCGCCTATGGCTTCTTTCTCGATGAAGCCCGCCGCGCCGGATTTGAGGTGAACGGGATCGAGCCGGCGGAGACGGCTGCTGCCCATGCTGGCGATCTCGGCCTAAACGTCGTCTGCGGCCTGCTGAGTGAAGCGGCGCTCAAGTCGTTTGGCCCCCTGGATGTCATCGTCCTCCTCGACGTCATCGAGCATCTGCCCGACCCGCAGAAGGCCCTCGCGCTGTTCGCGGACCACCTCCGGCCGGACGGAATCATCGTGCTGACGACCGGAGACTTCGGTTCCTTGGCGGCGCGGTCGACCGGCGCGCACTGGCGCCTGATGACGCCGCCGCAGCACCTGTGGTTCTTCAACCGCGACAACATCGCGTCTCTGGCCCGTTCGGTCGGCCTTCGCGTAGAGAGTTCCGATCACCCCTGGAAATTCGTGCCGTTCTCGCTGATCGCCTTCCAGGCCGGCCGCATGCTCGGCCTCCAGATCGCGGCCAGCCCGACCGGCAACCGGTTCGCCGTTCCGGTCAACCTGTTCGACGCGATGCGTGTGGTCTTGAGCAAGGCGCCCCCATGCCCGGATACAAATCACCCATAACAGAGCGGCTCAACCTCGACCGCATTTGCAATCCCTGGGTCGTTGTCGCAGCGTACAACGAAGCGCCGGTGGTTGGCAGCGTCGTGTACGGCATTCGCCGCGCCGGATATGCGGTCGTCGTGGTCGATGACGGCTCCAACGACCGCACCGGCGAAGTCGCATTGCTCGCAGGAGCAGTCGTCGTCCGGCATCCGGTCAACCTCGGACAGGGCGCCGCACTGCAGACCGGCATCGACTACGCTCTCGAGCAGCGTGCGGATGCGCTCGTCACGTTCGACGCCGATGGCCAGCATTCCCCCATGGCCATCGCGGCGCTGCTCGCGGCGATCGAGCAGCCCGGCGTCGATTTCGCGCTCGGCAGCCGCTTTATCAGCGGCGCGACCGCAAATCTGCCGGTGTTGCGCCGCATCCTGCTCCGCGCTGCGCTCTGTTTCACGCGTGCGAGCACCGGACTGCCGGTCACCGATACCCACAACGGCCTACGGGCGATGACCGCGCGCGGCGCCCGCGCCATCTCCTTGCGACAGAACCGAATGGCACACGCCTCCGAGA
>JBAWAM010000203.1:0-3916 GCA_049589315.1 Myxococcaceae bacterium | reverse complement strand
GGAAGAGAGCTCGTGCAGCGTGCCGACGTGTACCTCCTGCTGCTCGCAGGTTCCCTGCTGGATCAGGGCCACGGGCGTGAAGGGGCTTCGACCACGTTCGATCAGCTCGCCGGCGATCTCCACGATCGTCGCTCCGCACATGAAGATGACCAACGTGTCTGCGTCGAGGCCTCCCGCGTGACGCGACAGGGCGTCGTGCCCTGTGAGGAAGGTCACGCTGGAGGCGTGGTTCCGGTGGAGGATGGGGATGCCCGCGTACGCTGCCGCGGCGACCCCTGCGCTGATGCCCGGAACCACCTCCCAGGAGATGCCTGCCTGGGTGAGCGCTTCGGCCTCCTCACCGCCCCGCCCGAAGACGAAGGGATCACCGCACTTCAGGCGGGTGACGGTCTGTCCCCTCCATGCGTGCTCGATCAGGAGCCGGTGGATCCTCTCCTGGGTGACGCTGCTTCGACCGGCGCGCTTCCCTCCATCGATGATCTTCGCGTCGGCTCGGGCGTGAAGGAGGATCGCTGGATTGACCAGCGCATCCACGACCACCACGTCGCTCTGGTGCAGAGCCTCCACGGCTCGCAGGGTGAGGAGCTTCGGATCACCCGGGCCGGCGCCCACCAGGAAGACCTTTCCCTTCTCCATCGACGTCCTCTTCATGCTTCCGCTCCCCATGATCCGCGCCAATCTGCTGATGCTCGACAGAGGGTCCTCAGCCGGACCGCTGCGGTCAGCGCGAGAAGTGCCAGGCCCACGAACCCGGCCGCGAAGGACCCGGTGTTCCCCTTGAGCGTCCCGAGCAGGATCGGAACGAGGAAGCCGCCCAGGCCACCCACCGCGCCGATCACGCCGGTCACCACGCCGACCTCGCGCGGGAATCTCCTCGGGACGATCTGGAACACCGCTCCGTTTCCCATTCCCAGGAACACCATTCCGACGAGGAGCATGACCACCGTCGCGGTGAGCGTCGGAAGACCGGAGGCGATGGCGTAGGTGCCGCCCACCGCGAACAGCAGCAGTCCCAGCAGCTTCGCTCCTCCCACCCGGTCGGCAACGATCCCCCCGATGGGCCGCGAAATGCTCCCGGCCAGGGTCACCGCCGCCGCGAGCTGTCCCGCGGTCACCGGCTCGACCTGGAACTGATCCCGGAACAAGAGGGGAAGAAAGCTGCCGAGCCCGACGTAGCCCCCGAAGGTGACGGCGTAGAACAGGCAGAGCCACCACAGATCAGGCGCGGACAGGACCCGTCTCCACATGGCGGGACCCCGGTCGTGTATGGCGCTGGCGGCGCGCGGGCTCTCACGAGCGAGCAGGGCGAAGCACACCAGCACCAACGCCAGGGGGATCATCGCCAGACCGAACACCGCCTTCCATCCGAAGGACTCGGCGAGCCTCGGAGCCAGCAGGTGGGTGATGACGGTGCCGCTGTTGCCTGCTGCGGCCACGCCCATCGCCAATCCCTGTCGCTCGGGCGGATACCAGCGGCTGGCCAGGGGCAACGCCACCGCGAAGGATGCGCCGCCGATGCCGAGGAGAAGGCCCAGGCTGAAGAGCGAACCCGTGTTCACCGGCCCCAACCACCCGATCGCCAGCGGGACCATCAGCAGCGCGAGCAACGCGACGCCCACGCGCTTTCCGCCGATCCGGTCGGCGAGCAAGCCCACCGGAACCCGGAGCAGGGAGCCACTCAGGATGGGAATGGCGACCATCCAGCCCTTCTGGGCGTCGCTCAGCCCGGCGCTCTCGGCAACGAAGATCCCCAGCGACCCGAGCAACACCCAGATCATGAAGCTGAAATCGAAGTGGAGAAAGCACGCGATCAGCGTCGGAAGGTGCCCTCGCGCACGCGTCGGTTCCTGGCTCATGGCCGCCACCGCTCTTCCACGTACCGGGCAAGCGCCGACGCCATGGGTCCCATCTTCGGTGGCGAGGGGACGACCGCCGGAGGAACGCCCAGCTCGACCAACACCCGGGCGCAGGTCGGCCCGACCGCGGCCACCACGACCCGATTCCTGAGCGCCTGGGCGAGATCTCCGGCACGTCCGGTCCCCTCCGCGACCTCGAAGAGATGCCGGGCCTGGATCTGACTGGTGAACGCGACCGCGCCGATGCGCCCTTCGATCAGCTCCTCCACGAGTCCGCGCAACGGACGCGTGTCCTCGGGCAGGCGCCACAAGTAGAGCACGACCTCATGCAGGCTCACGTTCCACTCGTGAAGCGCCTGTACCAGCTCGATGTTGCGCTCCCCGTGGTGGAGCAGCATCACCGGTCGCGCATCGAGGTCGAGCCGGGCGAGCGCATCGAGGAGCTCGGCCTGGGTATAGGGGTCCGGCACCTCGATGGATGCAGACAGCCCCTGGCGTTTCAGCGCCGCGACCGGCTTCGGTCCCCGGGCGACCAGGATGCTCCGGCGAAGGAGCGCCTTCAGTCGTTTGACCACGCCCCAACGACGCGCTTCGTCGAAGAGCGCGGCGACGCCCGTTCCGGTCGAGCACAAGATGATGGGCGCCTCCGAATCGACGAGCCAGCTCAGGAGCACCGGGAGCTCGGCGCCGGTGAGCGCAGACTGCTCGTCGACCGCCGGAACGCAGACCGGCTCTCCCCCGAAGTGCCGGATCAGCATCGACAAGGGCTCCACCGCGCGGGCCTCGAGCAGCGCCACGCGCATGCCGTGCAGTCCGTTCATCGCGATCCCTCCAGGTAGAGCAGCAGCTCGCCCGACGCGTCGAGCTCGACGCGGAAAGTGCGAAGCGCGCCGCAGTCGTGGCCGACCGGCGCTCCGGTGGCGAGGTCGAACTTGAACCCATGGAACGGGCACGCGACCGCGGAGCCGCCCAGGAGCCCTTCGGCGAGCGGGCCCTTCCGATGCGGACACTCCGCCTGGGTCGCGTACACGCCGCCGGTCCGGGTTCGGAACACCGCGACCTGATTGCCCCCGACCGCGAAGGTGCGGCCCTCACCCACGGGAATGCGCTCGGCGGGCCCGAGCCTGAAGACGCGGTACAACATGACAGACGCTGACTTCATCGGCTTCCTCCTCCTCCGACGCCGACCGGGAGGACTCCGGTGAACTGGCTGGGATGAATCGGCTCGGCGCCTTCCAGCCAGGGATCGGTGTGAGCGTCGACCGCGGCCTCGATCGCTTCGTCCAGCCTGGCGGCGATGCCCTCCGAGTCTTCGACCAGGATCGCGCGGAGCTGGTCCATTCCGACGCGCTCGACGAAGTCGTAGGTGCGCTCGGAGTACCGGGCGTGCTCCCGGTAGTACTGCATGAAGCGCCCCATGTACTGGAGCACCTGGTCGTGCGAATCGACCACGCACAGCACGTCGCCCCGGCGCACGCGGGAGCCGGCCGCTCCGCCCACGTAGACTTCCCATCTCCCGCCTTCGATGGCGACGGCGCCCAGGTCCTTGGTGGTCGCTTCGGAGCAGTTCCGAGGGCACCCGGCCGTCGCCAGCTTCAGCTTGGCCGGTGTCTCCAGCCCCTGGTAACGCTGCTCGATTGCGATCCCGAGGCCGGTGCTGTCGCCCACGCCGTACCGACAGAACTCCGAGCCCACGCAGGTCTTACAGGTCCGGAAGGCCTTGGTGTACGCGTGTCCCGACGGCATCCCCAGCTCGCGCCAGACCGCCGGCAGCCGCTCCTTCGGGATGCCGAGGAGATCGATCCGCTGTCCGCCGGTGATCTTGATCATCCGGGCCCTGTGGCGCTCGGCGACGTCGGCGATCCGGCGGAGCTCGTTTGGCGTGGTGACGCCTCCGTAGATGCGGGGAACCACGCTGTACGTCCCGTCGTTCTGGATGTTCGCGTGTACGCGGTCGTTGACGAAGCGAGCGTCGCGTTCATCCTGGTAGTCCTTGCCCCAGATCGTCTTGAGCAGTGACGCGAGGCCCGGCTTGCTGGCGAGTTCCTCCCTCCCGTCCG
>JBAWAM010000202.1:0-10044 GCA_049589315.1 Myxococcaceae bacterium | reverse complement strand
GTTCCGATCAACCAGTCGCTGGTGCTCCCTGCCCAGGGCAGCGTCATCCTCGGACAGACTGCCGCTTCTGCGGAGGACGGGACCACGGGCGGAGCCCCGGTCAGCTTCGTCTACGGTACGAGCGTGGCGATGGCGGACAGCTCTGGGTCAGTCGCTCTCATGGGCCACGGGGCCGCGTTCTCGAAGGTGTCCTGGAGCAGCGCCGGAACGGCGGGTGTTTCGCTGAAGAGCGATGACCGCAAGGCGTTCCGGTTCTCCAGCACGAGCCAGGGGTCCCTTACCTGTGCCTCCGCCGTCGCGTTCGGCGCGAACGGACAGCTCGGGACGCCGGGCGTTCCGAACTCGCCGTGCTTCGCGTGGCACCTGTCGGAGATCCCCGCGGCCTTCCAGCCGATCGCCGCGACCGGGACCGCCATCTGGTCGTCCACCAACTCAGGCGCGTTCGACGACCAGCACACGGGGATCGACTTCACCGCCACGAGCGGACGGGCGATTCGGGTCGGAGGCACCACGGTGGGCAATTCGACCCAGAAACTGTGGGTCGGCACGAACGGGTGGATTTCGCTCTCCAACCAGACATCCGCCTATGCGACCAACCCGACCAGCCCCTCCACCTCGAACCCGAACAACCTGTTCGCAATCATGTGGGACGACCTCGAGGGCAACGCCGGGACGTCGGCGAAGCCGTCGGGCGTGTACTGGCAGCAGTTCGACCCGGACGCGACCCCGACCTCTGGTGACGAGTACACCCTCATCTCCTGGGAGAACTGGCGGCACAATAACGGGGCCGCGTCGCTGAATTTCCAGATCAAGATCGACGAGTCGACTGGGAACGTGGAGAATCAATACGGTTCGCTCACCGCCGCCGAGCCGGTCTACGCCAACGGCGCGACGGCGACGGCGTGGATGGAGACCGTGGATGGCACGACCGCCCTGGCGATCGGTGCTAACCAGCCAGGCTTCCTCAGGTCGAACACGGCGTACCGGTTCACCTACACGCCCTAGTCGCTGAGACAGCCCGAATCGAGAAACCCCGTCGCGGACCGCCGCGGCGGGGTTTTTCATTTCCGACGGATGTGCCCCCCCGGATTGACGTGCTGTCTTCTCATCCATTAAGAAAACGAGGTTCGTTTCACCGCGACGCATCGAAGACCTGCGCCCCACGAAGAGGTCACGCATGAAGCACTGGTCTGGAACCGCAACCACTCTTGCGTTTCTGCTCCTTTCAGCCTGCAGCGGAAGCCCAAAAGACCCCGAGCCACTTCCCACCGCTCCGACCATCAGCGCGTTCCAGGCAGACAAGACACGCATCACCGCCGGTGAGTCGGTGAAGCTGTCGTTCCAGGTCGAGAACGCCACTGCGGTCGAGCTCGTGGATCGCGACGGGCAGAAGGTCGAGGTCACCGGCGACGCGTCCTCAGGAGAGGCTGCAGTCAGCCCGACGTCGACGCAGTTCTACGTGCTTCGGGCAACCGGCGCCGGTGGGAAAGACGTCGCGTACGTCCAGGTCGCGGTGAACGAGGACCTCGAGGACGTCTACCTCGTTGCAGTGCCGCCTCGGGTCCACGCGGGTGAGCCGGTCAATCTGCTGTGGTCTGCGCCGCACGCGCGCACGGCGTCGATTGACACGGACACCTCTGGGCAGCTCACCCTCGACGCGTCGAGCGGTGGTGGCGCCATCGAAGTCACGCCGTCCCGGACGACGACCTACATCCTGACGGCCAGCGGAGCTGACGCGCAGACCACGCTCACCCGTGCCTTCAAGGTCGCGGTCGATCCGGTGATCGCGCTCTTCCGCGCAGCCCCCGCCGCGGCGCTCCCGGGCGGTGAGATCGAGTTTTCATGGCAGACGGGGGGCGCTTCGAGCGTGACGCTCTCCGAGGCGACCTTCGGGGAGCTCGAGTCCTGGGAGGCATCGGCTCAGGTCGATGCCGGCACCTTCAAGTGGACGCTCCCGGCGACGCTGCCCTCTGGTGCGACCGCCCTCGAGGGCCACCCGCTCAAATTCACCCTTGCGGTCCACGCGGTCGACCCTGAAGTGACCGTCTCGCGCGAGATCAAGGGCTACATTGGCGATGGACCGCGGATCGACCAGTTCACTGCGCCGCGCGCCGTAACCGCGGGCAAGAACATCACCCTGTCGTGGAACACGACGGCGGCGTCCCGGCTGCAGGTATTTGCGCGCGGCGTCATGATCTACGAGGCCCCTGCCAACTCGAGCGAGGTTGACGCGGGGTCGCTCACCCTTCCGGCGCCGAGCACCGATGCGGAGGTAGAGCTCAGGGCGTTCAGCCACCTGGGCGCGTTTGTCACCGAGAAGCGCTTCGTCGAAGTCGTCCAGGCGCCGGCGGTGTCGACCTTCAATGTGAGCGGCCCGATTCCGAGTTCCGGCCTGGCGAGCACTGCAAGCTGGACGACCTCCAACGCCGACCAGGTCGCCATCCGGGTCAAGCATGGCGCGGAGCTCTTCCGCACCGCGGAGGCCTCACGGCTCGCTTCAGGAAGCACGGAGATCTACCCCGGCCTGACCACCACCCTCGTGATCGAGGCCTGGAACAAGGCCGGAGACGTCGCGACGCTCGAGCAGAGGGTGGTGGTGACCACGCCCGATCCGGTGTCCAGCACTCCCGCCCCCACCACTCCCGGACAGCAGGTCACGACGAGCTGGGCCCTGCCGTCGACGACCGGCGCGGTGGTCGGCATTCCGAACCCGCTTCCGATCCGCACGCCGAACTCCGCCAGGGCGGTCGTCGTGGAGGCCCACTCCCGTGGCGAGGTGGTTCCGCTCCCCGACCGCAACGAGTCGATCGTCCGGCTCGCCATCCCCACCGGCTTCCGCTTCCCGTGGTTCGGGGACACGAAGACGGAGTTCTGGGTGTCGACCAACGGCTTCGTCGCGTTCGAGAACGTCGGGCCGCTGTTCGAGAACAAGGACCTGACTGCGCAGGACAACACCTCGCCGACTTTGATCGCTCCGTTCTGGGATGACCTGGACCTGAGCAAGGGCGAGATCCGGTATGTGGTCGAGGGCGAGCGCTTCCCCAGGCGGCTGGTGATCCAGTGGGACAAGGCCCAGACGCTCTCGGACCCGAACAGCGAGCTGACGTTCCAGGTGCAGTTGGTCGAAACGGGTGAGTTCCGCTTCATCTACGAGAAGCTGTCCGGCACCCAGACGGCGGGCGAAGACGCGACGATTGGCGTCCAGCTCCAGGACGGGACCTGGGTCGGCCAGTTCGGGTTCGGTCAGGGGATGCCCCAGATCGCGGAGGCCGACGAGCTGCAGTGGTTCGCCTCGGGCGCGCAGAGCG
This sequence comes from Myxococcaceae bacterium, assembly GCA_049589315.1. Taxonomy (GTDB): domain Bacteria; phylum Myxococcota; class Myxococcia; order Myxococcales; family Myxococcaceae; genus JBAWAM01. The sequence continues at coordinate 6,736 of JBAWAM010000202.1, read as the reverse complement.
GGAGCTTCCAGTTCATGGCGGACAAGACGCGTTTCCCGACGGTCTTCGCCCTGTCCAGCACCGGGAACTGGGTCGTCTATCCCTCACCCGTGTTCGTGTTCGACCTGACCACCCTCAGCGTGAGCGAGGTGATGCCGATCGCGCCGACCGGAGCCGTCGCGGGGACCTGGATCGAGCTCGCCAACAACACCTCACTGGATCTCGATCTGGGGGGACTCGAAATCACCACCGCCTCAACCGCCACCCCGTACGTCATTCCCGCCGGAACGCTCCTGAAGAGGCACGGACACATCGTATTCGGCGAAAGCACGGTTCCCACCGAGAACGGTGAAGCGCCGAACATGGAACACGCCTGGACCGGCATCACGTGGGCGGACCCGAACGCGGGCGGCTACACGGGAGACTCGGTGGAGATTCATTCGGGCGGTCAGACGATTGCCACGCTGACGTGGACCGACGTGCCGCAGGCGGGCCAGTCGATCCAGCCTCCCGAGCAGGCGCTGGCTGCCAGCGGCGGTGCCCTCACCTGCACGCGGACGAAGGGGTACGGGTCGGCCGGAGCCATCGGCACGCCTGGAATGAAGAACGAGAGCTGCTTCGGGTACAGCTTGAGCCCGACGACGTACAGCTGGTTCGACATCTCCACCACCGGCACCGAGCTGGTCCGCGGCCAGAGCGACAACGTGGTGATCGTGGACGTGAGCAGGGCGCCCATCCCCTTCTTTGGAGCGCCGTACTCGCACATCAAGGTGTCGGAATACGGGTTCGTGAACTTCAGGGCCGCGGTCAACGTCGACACGTTCGCCAATGACACGGTCCCCAACGCCTCCAGCCCCGAAGGAACGGTGGCTCCGTTCGGCGACATCATCGACTACGACTCGGACATCCCGGACAGCGGCGTGTACATCCAGCGCATCGAGGCGGGCCAGGATCCGGCCAATCCGGGGCCGCACTGGATCGTCCAGTGGAACCACCTCTATTGGACGACCGACGACGACATCAATTTCCAGGCGAAGTTCTTCGACGACGGCGGCATCGAGTTCCACTACGGCACGCTCGTGAACGGCGGCACGACGCCGTATGCGTTCGGAGACAGCGCGACCTGCTGGATCGAGTCGCCTGATGGGACCGCAGCCCTCCCGGTGGTCAAACCCCAGGACCCGCTGCTGACCCCCTTCACCGCGTTCCGCTTCGTCCCGAACGAGTCAGCCCGATGAGGACCTCCATGCAGACGAACCTTGTCCCTTCATCCCTCCTCCGGGTGCTGATGGCCGCCGCGGTGTCGGCGTCCGTGCTCAGCGCGTGCTCGGCGCCGCCTTCCCCACCGGCCCCACCTCCGCCGGCACCGTCGATCACGTCGTTCACGGTGTCATCGTCCCAGGTCAGGGCAGGAGCCGAAGTCACCCTCACCTGGGCCACCGAGAACGCGGTCACGGTGACGATGACCGATTCGGTGAGAGGCATCGTCGCCGGAATCGACAGCAAGCCGGCTGGCGAGACGACCGTCGCGGTCCAGGAGGACACGCTCTTCGTCCTCACTGCCGAGAACGCCAACAAGGTCCAGGACACCGCGGTGGTATCGGTCGACGTGCTCGATGGTCACCAGGGGGTGATCTTCGTCGCCACGCCGAAGGTCACCGATCCAGGCGCTCCGGTCACGCTCGCATGGGATGCGCCGGGAGCCGCCAAAGTCTCGCTGGTCCCGGCCGGTGGCGCTGACATCGACCTCGGCGGTCAACTCGAGCGTGGTTCGGTCACCGTCCATCCATCCTCGGATACGACCTACGTCCTGACGGTGGACGGCGAGGCATTCCAGGCCCCGGTGAGCGTTCGCCCCGCGGTTCAGAGCTTCGTCGCCACTCCGGGCTTCGGCATGCCTGGCGACAACATCGGACTCTCCTGGACCGCGATCGGCGGTTCGTCCCTGACGATCCAAGCGATCGGACGCGGCGAGATCCACACCGTCACCGATGCCGCGCAGATCGCCTCGGGGAGCTTCACCGACACCCTCCCGGTCGAGTCGGTCGCCACCGGAACGGTCGTCTACCTGCTCAAGGTCGAGAGCGAGACCAAGGCGCTCGTCGGGTCGCGAGAGCTGACGGTCTACATCGGAAATGAGCCGGTCATCGCCGAGCTCAACGCTCCGCCGTATGCGAGGTCCGGGGGCACGTTCAGCCTGAGCTGGAAGACGGTCGGGGCCGAGCAGGTCGAAGTGCTCGAGAACGGCGTTCAAGTCTACGTCACGCCCTCCTCGGCGCTCGCGGCCGCGGGCACCTTCGAGTGGAACACTCCGACCCAGCCTGCCGAGTACACCGTTCGTGCTTCGCATCCGAACACCGGTGAGGTCACGAAGAAGGTCACGGTGTCTCCCGTCGGGGTCCCGCCCCAGGATCAAGCCACTTTCACCAGCAGTCCTGCCGGCACGGTGGCCAGCGGTGGCGACCCGGTCGTCCTCTCGTGGAATGTGCCCAACGCCCGGAGCGTGCAGATCTCCGCTGGCGGGACGGTCATCCATGCCAGCCAGGGCGATTCGGTCGAGACCAGCACGATCACCGTGTACCCGAACGCAGACACCGAATACGTGCTCACGGCGGACAACACCCTCGGCGACAGCGTGACGGCGTCGCTCTTCGTCGCCGTCACCACGCCGGCCGACTTCACCCTCACGCCCGACGTGCCGGTCCCCGCGGGCGCGCGACTCGAGGTGTCGTGGGCCGTGCAGGGTGACATCTATGGCCTGCCGCACGGGAACATCCAGACGCCGACCTACGAATTCATCGACATCAGCCACACCGGTACGAAGCTCCCGTTCGATCCTGCCGCGGACGATCAAACGAAGAGCTTCAGCCCGGGCTTCAGCACCTGGATGTATGGCCAACCGGTCACTGGTGCGGTCACCGTCTCTTCTAATGGCTTCATCAGCATCGGCGGCTCCGATGGAACGATGAGCGTCAATTCAGCCCTGCCGCGCGATACGATCGACTACCCCTTCTACGCGCCCTGGTGGGACGACCTCATCTTCCACGTGGGCAGCGGCATCTACTGGCAGATCGTGGGCGAGGGCACCGATCGGGAGCTGATCGTCCAGTGGGATCGGCTGAAGCGGTACAACGACGACGCGTCCGAGTTGACGTTCCAGCTCCGACTGCACCCGACCGGAATGGTGACCTATACGTACAAGACCATCACCGTCACGCCGGGCGTGGATACGACCAACGAGGCGGCGGTGGTCGGTCTGCAGGAAGGCACTGCGCTGCGTGCCCAGGTGTACGGCGGAGCGGCTCCTGCCGCCGGGTCCTCGCTCCGGTTCTTCGGACCGGTGGCTTCCCCGGTCGCGGACGTGCAGGCCTGGACCCAGTTCCCGTACCTGGGGTTCGTCAAGGTCGGTGACGGCTACCTCCAGCTGTCGAAGTCGAAGAAGACCTGGGATCCGCGCGAGCTGGTCGTGTCCGAGGTGATGCACTCGCCCGCCGCGGCCGTGGCCGCCGGAGCGTATGTCGAGCTCTACAACAGGACCGACGTCGCACTCGATCTGGACGGCTGGACGCTGGACCTGGGCAGCGGAAATACCCACGTCCTCTCCTCGGCCAATGGGACCACCGTCGTGCCAGCCGGGGGCTTCCTGGTGCTGGGGCAGAGCGCGGATCCCGCGCTGAACGATGGCATCACCGTCCAGTACGCGTATCCGTCCACGCTCCAGCTGGCGAACAGCGGATCCGTGGGGATTGGCTTCCGGGGAGCCACCGCGGCTTCCTCGAGCTGGACCACCGAGCTGGGAGGGTCGGGCGCCTCCGTCGAGTACGACAGCCAGCTCTACGTCGATTCCAGCGCCATTCCGCACGAGCTGGTGTGCACCAGCTCCGGGAGCTTTGGGGCTCAGGTGCCGCAGCAGAAGGGGTCTCCGGGCTTCGACGGCGGCTGCTTCCCCTATCGCCTCGAGCCCATCCCGGTGAGGTACTACGACATCGCTGCCAACGGCGGGACCGCGCTGTTCAGTACGGCGACCACGCGCGGAGACGGGCACTACGCCTGGACCTCGCTCGCCACGGCCCCGTTCCCGTATTTCGGGACGTTCTCAACGGTCGGGACGATCAGCAGCAACGGGTGGGTGGCATTCAGCGCGCTCACCACCCATGACGGGAGCAACGACTCCACGCCGAGCAAGACGCAGGATGCGCGCAAGCTCGTGGCACCGTTCTGGGACGACCTGGACGACTCGACCCTGGCCGGCAACAACACCTACTTGAAGCGGGTCGCGGCCGGTGAGGATCCGAACAGCCCCGATCCGCACTGGGTCGTTCAGTGGCACCGCTACGACCACAACCTGGCCGCAGCAGTGGAGGTCAACGTCCAGTCGAAGTTCTTCGACAACGGCGTCATCGAGTTCCACTACGGAACGATGACGGGCGACACCAACTACAGCATCGGTGGCAGCTCGACCGTGTGGATCGACGACGGCAATGGAACCGCGCTGTGGATCAACACCTCGGACAAAACGATCGAGCCCAACACCGCCTACCGGTTCATCCCGCGCTAGCGCCGCACGCAAACGCGCCATGGAGAATTCGAGCATGACCATGAAGCAAGCATTCACCTGCGCCATTGCCGGGCTTGCGCTGATCCTCGGCGGCTGCCCCGCAGACCCGCCACCTCCCCCTACTCCGCCCATCCCTGCAACGGTGAAGGCGTTCAGCGCCAATCCGACCGCGGTCGCCGCAGGAGACTCCACGGTGCTCTCCTGGGACGTGGAGAACGCCACCTCCGTCGTCATCCGGAGGCCGGACGGGTCCGTCGTCCCGCTGCCGGACCCCACGCAGCAGCGCGGCTCGGTCGACGTGAAGGTCGACACGACCACCGTGTTCGTCCTCACCGCTCGCGGCGCGGGCGGCTCGGATTCTGCTGCAGCATCGGTGAGCGTCGCCTCCTCGAAGGAGGAGCCGCTCTTCTCCGCGGTTCCTGAGGAGATCCTCGCGGGCGACCAGAGCGCGCTCGTCTGGCACATCCCCGGCGCCACCCAGGTCACCGTCACCGACAGCGCCGGGGGGACGGTCTACTCGGGCGACCAGGCCACCCACACTGTGATGGTGAACCCCGCGTTCGACACGACCTACACCCTGACCGCCGGCAGCATCACCGCGGAAGTCACCATCGAGGTCGAGACGATGGTGGGCACCTTCACTGCGTCGGCGTTGGCTGTGCGCCCGGGCGACAAGGTGACCTTCAACTGGTCGGTGGGAGGCGCGGAGGAGGTGGTGCTCTCAGCGGCGGGTCGCGGCGATCTCTTCACCACGACCATGCCTTCGGCGCTCCTCGACGGCAGCTACGAAGACACCGTGCCCGCCAGCCAGCCTGCGAACACCCGTGTCACCTATACCCTCACCGCAAAGAAGGGTTCGAAGGTTTTCGTTCGCAACGTCGTGGTCAACGTGAGCGTGGACCCGGTCTTCACGTCCAGCGACATTCCCCCGTTCGCGCTCGAGAACGGGAGCCTCTTCGTGAAGTGGACCACCGCACTCGCCGATCAGGTGCAGGTCCTCGTCGATGACCAGGTCGTGTACCAGGCCCCCGCCCTCGAGACCGTGCAGGACGGGGGCGTCGTGCTGCCGTGGGGAACGACCTCGCAGACGGTGATGCTGCGGGCCACCAACGTGCGCGGCGGTGCTTCGGTCGTGGAGAAGGTGGTCGAGCCCGTCGGCCTGCCGGCCTTCGTCTCGTTCTCGGCGGATCAGACGAGCATCGCCGGCGGGACCCGGGTGACCCTGAGCTGGGACGTCACCAATGCGCGGCACGTCCGGGTCGTTGCGCGTGACCTGTACGGGGTCACCGATGTGGTGGGTGCGACGGCAGGCCAGGGAACGGCAGAGGTCTACCCGAACCAGACGACCGAGTTCATCCTCACCGCGGACAACACGGTGGGGAATGCGATTCCGCCGCAGTCCGTGGTGGTGAAGGTCACCCAGCCCGCGCTGCTCGAATTCAACCTGCAGCCCATTCCGGCAGGCGTGACCACCCGTCTGACCGGTCACAGCATTCCCGGCGGGACTGAGATCCTCGGGCTTCCCTCGGTGGTGAAGAACGACCCCAGCGCTCAGTTCGTGGACATCTCCGCCACCGGCGCTGCGCTCACGGGAACCATCGACCAGGTGATCACTCTCCCGGACACCTTCTTCACGATCGTGTTCGGAACTCCGGTGTTCACGAAGTCCATCTACGTGAGCCAGTACGGCGTCATCAACCTGGATGGCAACGACCGCAGCCCGTCATCCATCAACGATCCCTTCCCGGACAACAGCCTGTTCCCTCTGTCGATCGTCCCGTACTGGGACGACATCGACTACGACCAGAACGGGGGGAAGATCTTCTACCAGCTGGATGGATTCGGTCCGACGCAGCGACTGATCGTGCAGTGGGAGAAGGCGCAGCTCGACGATGACACGGCCAGCGAGATGACCTTCCAGGCCCAGATCTACGCGGATGGACGGATCGTCTTCGCCTACAAGACGCTTGCGAGCCTCCTCGCCATCGACGGGACCATCGGCGTGATCAACCACGACGAGACCGAATTCGTCGTCCCCTCCGACACTCCGGTGAGCGGCGACACCTACACCTTCTTCGCCCATCAGCCGTCGCTGCCTCTCGACGTGAAGGCGACCGTGCTCGCCCGGCACGCCCGGGTGGTGATGCCTGGCGGGAAGTCCCTGGACGTGAACGTCAACCCGGCGCTTCTCGACCCGCA
>JBAWAM010000201.1:0-13808 GCA_049589315.1 Myxococcaceae bacterium | reverse complement strand
CCTTCCGATTCTCACCGGAAAGTGAAAAGGGGACAGGCTGTCCCCTTTCTGCGTCAGTCGCGACGGTAGTTCGGCGCTTCCTCGGTGATGAACACGTCGTGGACGTGGCTCTCCTTGAGGCCGGCCGCGGTGATCTGCACGAACTTCGCGCGCGTCCGGAGCTCCTCGACGGTCCGCGCCCCGACGTAGCCCATGCCGCTGCGGATGCCGCCGACGAGTTGGAACACGTTCATCGCCAGCGAGCCCTTGTAGGGGACGCGGCCTTCGATGCCTTCGGGGACGAACTTCGCGTCCTCGCTCACGTCGGACTGGAAGTAGCGGTCCTTGGAGCCGGAGCGCATTGCACCGATCGATCCCATCCCGCGATAGCTCTTGTAGGAGCGGCCCTGGTAAAGGATCACGTCGCCCGGCGACTCCTCGGTGCCAGCGAAGAGCGAGCCGATCATCACCGTGCTCGCGCCGGCGGCCAGGGCCTTCACGCAGTCGCCCGAGTACTTGATGCCGCCGTCCGAGATGATGGGAATGCCATGCTTGTCCGCCTCGCGGGCGCACTCGTCGACCGCGGTCACCTGCGGCACGCCGACACCGGCGACCACGCGGGTCGTGCAGATCGAGCCCGGGCCAATGCCGACCTTGACCGCGTCCACGCCCGCCTTGATCAGCGCGTGAGTGCCCTCCGCCGAGGCGACGTTTCCGGCGATCAGCTCGAAGCTGTCCTTCTTGAAGTTCGACCGGGTGCGGGCCACGGCCTCGAGCACGTTCTTCGAGTGCCCGTGCGCGGTGTCGATCACGATCACGTCGCAGCCTGCCTTGAGCAACGCGTCGACGCGCTCCTCGAGATCTGCGGAGACGCCCACTGCGGCGGCGCAGAGCAGACGGCCATGCGGGTCCTTCGCCGCGTTCGGAAAGGCACGCTGGACCTCGATGTCACGGACCGTCATCAGCCCGCGGAGCTCGCCGGCCGCATTCACGATCGGCAGCTTCTCGATCCGGCGGCGGTGCATGAGCTCCAACGCATCCGGCTGGCTGATGCCTTCGTGGCCGGTGACGACGTCCGTCGTCATGACCGCTTCGACCTTCTGGCCGAGGTTGGTTTCGAAGCGCACGTCGCGGCTGGTGAGAATGCCGACGAGCTTCCGACCCTTCGTGACAGGGATGCCGGAGATGCCGTGCTGCTTCATGAGTTCAAGCGCCTTCGCCAGCGGAGCGTCCGGCTCGATGGTGACGGGGTCCGTGACCACGCCGCTCTCGGACTTCTTGACCCGGGCGACCTCGGCCGCCTGCCTGGCGACCGTCATGTTCTTGTGAATGACGCCGATGCCCCCCTCCTGGGCCATGGCGATGGCCGTCCGGGCTTCGGTGACGGTGTCCATGGCCGACGAGAGCAGCGGAATCCGGAGCTTGAGGTTCCGGGTGAGGCGCGTGGTCAGGTCGACCTGGCGGGGTACCACCTCGCTCTCGGCGGGGACGAGCAGGACGTCGTCAAAGGTGAGTGCGAGACGCAGGTCGGAATTCAACATGGCGGAAGGACTCCAGAATTGGTGCTAAACAGCTGAAGTCGGCGGAAAATAAGAGGTTCGGTGCCGTGTCTCAACCGAGAACGCGGAGAGGGTCCGTAGATTGAGTGAGTCGAGCCAGGGGTCTGTTGGGCTGGTAGTAAAGCTGCCATTCACGACGCCCGAGGAATTTCTCGCGCGCTACGGCGCAAACATCACCCGTGGAGGCATCTACCTCCGCTCGAAAACGGTGAAGCCGCCCGGCACGCCTGTGACACTGGACTTGCGCCTCTCCGACGGTACGCGAGTTATCCACGCCACGGCGAAAGTGCACTTCGTGACCGGGCAAACCGGCAGTGGCATCCCCGGCATGGGGCTCCGCTTCCTGGTGGTCGACCCCCAGACGCAGCGCTTCCTCGAGTCGATGGTCGCCGCCCTCCCCCACGCGGAGTCCACCGAACCGCCAATCCCCCACGGTGTGGGCGAGGCCCAGTACGGGCCGGACGGTCCGGGCGTGCCCATGGCCTCGCCTCAACTGGCCGTCATCCCCCATCTGGGCGCGCCCCCCGCTGCCCCGAGCGCCGTGCAGTCCGCACCGCCCGCTCTCAAGCGCATCGCCCGCCAGGTCTCCGCGTCCGCCGTCGCAGCCGGGACGTCTTCACCTGCCCCGAAGGCCCCGGTGGCCTCTCCGCCCTCGCCCGCGCCTGCACCCGCTCGCCCCACGGCGCCCGAGAGCTCCGCCGCGCCCCAGGTGCTGCGCCCGACCGTCAGCGGCGCAGGACCGGTGATCAATGCGCCGCCCTTCGAGGCGCCGACCGAGGACCCGAAGCGTGAAGGCCCGATCATCGGGATCGATCTCGGGACCACGAACTCCTGCGCCGCGTTCGTGCGCAACGGCAAGCCCAACGTCCTCGCCAGCCGCGAGGGCCACAACACGGTCCCGTCGATCATCGCCTTGAACGCGCGTGGGCGCCTCGTGGTGGGACACCCCGCCAGGGGGCAGATGCTGACGAACCCGCGCCTGACCGTGTACGGCTCCAAGCGGCTCGTCGGTCGCGCCTATGACTCGCCGATCGTTCAGCACGTCAAGGAGCGCTTCCACTACGAGATCACCCCGGGCGAGTCCGGCGAAGCCGCGGTGAAGCTGGGAGATCGGGTCTACAGCCTCCAGCAGATCTCCGCGATGATCCTCCGCGAGGTCCGCGACGTCGCGCAGAACCAGCTCGGCCAACAGGTGTCGCGGGCCGTGATCACCGTCCCCGCGTACTACAACGACAACCAGCGCCAGGCCGTACGCGAGGCCGGTCGGCTTGCGGGCCTGCACGTCGAACGCATCGTCAACGAGCCCACCGCCGCGGCGCTCGCCTTCGGCTACGGGCGGCAGCTCGAGCAGCGCATCATGCTGTACGACCTCGGCGGCGGAACCTTCGACGCGTCGATCCTCGAGCTCTCGGGGAACGTGTACGAGGTGATCTCCACCGGCGGCGACACCTTCCTCGGCGGCATCGACTTCGACACCGCCGTCGTGAATTGGCTGCTCGCGGACTTCGAGCGGAAGAACGGCCGCAAGTTCGAGGGCGACCGGGTCGCGATGCAGCGCATCTACGACGCCGCCGAGCGGGCCAAGTGCGCCCTCTCCGAGCGCAACGAGATCCGGATCCACGTCCCCTTCGTGACGATGATCGACAACCAGCCGCTCGATCTCGACGTCGTCTTGACGCGGGACAAGCTGACCGAACTGACCGGCGCGCTGGTCGACCGGACGATCCAGGTCTGCGACGACGTGCTGAAGGCGAAGGGCCTCACCCCGGACAAGATCGACGAGGTGATCCTCGTGGGAGGCCAGAGCCGCTTCCCGGTCGTCCACGACAAGATCACCCGGTTCTTCGGGAAGGCGCCCTCTCGCAGCGTGCACCCCGACGAGGCCGTCGCGCTCGGCGCCGCCCTGCTGGCGTACTCGCTGGGACAGCTCGAAGGCGTGGTGCTGATCGACGTGTTGCCCATGGCGATCGGCGTCGGACTGCCTGGCGGGCGGTTCAAGCCCATCCTCGAGCGGAACACCGCGCTTCCCACCCGGAAGACCCACCACATCCTCACGTCGCGGGACGACCAGGAGACCCTCGAGGTCACAGTGTTCCAGGGCGACTCAGATCGCGCGCAGGAGAACGAATACCTCGGCACGCTCAAGCTGAGCGGACTGCCGAAGGGCCCGCGCGGGACTGTGGGGATCACGATCACGTTCGAGCTTTCGAACGAAGCGCTGCTGAAGGTGACCGCACGGGAAGACAACAGCGGCCGCGAAGTCACCTCGACCTTCTCGACCCGAGATACCCCCGAGGCGGTGAAGGCGCGGCTCGAACAGGAGAACGAGGCGCTTCAAGAAGCCCCCGTGCCGAACGTTCCCGCCGGCGTCCCCTCCCCCGAAGCCATCGCTGCAACCAGCAGTGGCGGCGGGTTCTTCGGCTGGCTCAAGCGGCTGTTCGGCGGTACGTAGCGGTACATCATCCAGGGGGGATTTATGAAGGATCCGCGCCGGAGCATCAGCTGCCCCGACGACGCGACGCTGAAGGGCCTCGCAGAGGGGCACCTGTCCTCAGCCGTTGCTGAACACGTGAAGTCGCACGCCCAGACGTGCTCGAGTTGCAGCGAGAGGCTCGGCGAATCCGGCGAAGGGGCGACCGCAGCGATTCCCCCCGATTCCCCGTTGCAGCGTGGCGCCAGCCTCGGGCGCTACATCGTCCTCGCCCCTGTCGGCGAGGGCGGCATGGGCGTGGTGTACGCCGCCTATGACCCGGAGCTGGAGCGCAGGGTGGCCATCAAGCTGCTGCAGGCCGGAGCGCGCGGATCGGCGAGCACCCACGGACGAGAGCGGCTGATTCGGGAGGCGCAGGCGCTGGCGCGGCTGTCGCACCCGAACGTCGTGCGCGTCCACGACGTCGGCACCCACGGCGACCGCGTCTTCATGGCGATGGAGCTGGTCGAAGGGAGGTCGCTCCGAGACTGGCTGCGCGAGAAGCCGCGCTCCTGGCGTGAGACCACGGCAATCTTCGTGGCGGCGGGCCGTGGATTGTCGGCTGCGCATGCCGCCGGTCTGGTGCACCGCGACTGCAAGCCGGACAACCTGCACATCGGCGAGGACGGAAGCGTACGCGTCCTCGACTTCGGAATCGCGCGGCAAGTCGAATCCGAAGAGACAGCAGCGCCGGTTGAGGGCATCGCTGCGGCCGCCGATCTGCTCTCGCTCTCGACGCCCCTCACCCAGGAGGGAACGGTCCTCGGCACGCCGTCGTACCTGCCGCCCGAGGTATTGGGCGGACAGCCCGCGGATCCGCGTTCGGACCAGTTCAGCTTCTGCGTGTCGCTGTACGAGGCGCTGTACGGCGAACGGCCGTTTCCGGGGAACCTTCCGAGGAACCACCGCGGACGTTGGGCCATGCGGGAGCCAGCGCAAGACACGAACGTGCCGTCCTGGCTGCGGAAGGTGGTACTGCGCGGCCTGAGTCTATCGCCGGACCATCGGTATCCGACGATGGACGCGCTCCTGGAGGACCTGGGGCGGGACCCGCGGGCGAGGCAGCGCAAGTGGCTGATGGGGGCGGCGACGATGGGAGTCGTCTCGCTCGTAGGCGGAGGCGTCTACGTCCAGTCCCGTTCGCAACCCGTTCCATGCCAGGGTGTGGAGCAGAACCTCGAGCGCATCTGGAGCGCGTCGACGAGACAGGCGCTCGAATCCGCCTTCCTCGCCACCGGGAAGAGCTTCGCAGCAACTGCGTGGAGCAGCACCGGACGTGCGCTCGATGCGTATGCCGGCGCCTGGGTGGCGATGCGCAAGGATGCGTGCGCGGCGACCCGGATCCGCGGCGAGCAGTCCGATGAGGTGCTCTCGTTGCGCATGGCGTGTCTCGACCGACGGCTCTCGTCATTCCAGGCGCTGACGGAGCTCTTCGCGAAGGCGGATGGTGAGCTCGTCCAGCAGGCAGTGCGTGCGGCGAATGCCCTTCCCGATCTGGACCTCTGCGCCAATGTGGAGGCGCTGCGAGCGCCCGTGCCGCCGCCGGAGGGAGTGGAGGCGCAGGCCCGGGTGGAGGCGGTCCGCAAGCAGATCGCGGAGGGGCAGGCGCTCTACAACGCCGGGCGTTACCAGCCCGGCCTCGAGCTGGCGAAGTCCGCCGTCGAAAGCGCGCGCGCCCTTGCGTATCGACCGCTGGAGGCGGAGGCGCTGGAACTGCTGGCCGTTCTCCAGACGAACATGGGGAACGCCAACGATGCCGAGAAGACGCTGCATGAGGCGGTCTGGGCCGCCGAGGCGGGCAGGCACGACTACATCGCAGCATCCGCGCTGGCAAAGTCGGTCGGTCTTGCGGGGCTGCAGTCGCGCCCCGACGTTGGCCGGCATTGGGCAGGGCACGCGCGGGCCGCGCTCGAACGCGTGGGCGGCGATGCGCGGATCGAGGCGTCTCTTCTGAACGGGCTCGGGATCATTGAGTTCCGCGAAGGCAACATGGAGGCCGCGCGCGAGAGCCTCGAGAAGGCGCTCGCGCTGCGGCTGAAGGCGTACGGGCCGGACCACCCCGAGGTCGCGACCATTCACAGCAACCTCAGCAATGTCCTGGTGAACGGACACCCTCGGGAGGCCATCCCTCATCTCGAGAAGTCACTGGCGATCATCGAGCGGACGTATGGGCGCGACCATCCAGACACCGCGGGCACGCTCGTCAACCTGGGACTCATTGCCTTCGAGCTCCTCGAGCTGAACCAGGCGCTCGAGCACTTCCGTCGTGGGCTTGCCGTCGCCGAAAAAGGGCTCGGACCGGAGCATCCGGTGATGGCGGTTGCCCTGGGGAACATCGGCAGCGTCCTCACCCTCCAGGCCAGGTACGAGGAGGCCATCGCCAACCTTCGTCGCGCCGTGTCCCTTTATGAGGCGATCGCCGGGCCAGAGCACGTCGATGTCGCCAGACTCCTGCTCAACCTCGGTGTCGCGCTCAAGGAGAAGGGCGATTTGAAGGAGGGATTCGAGACGCTCGAGCGGGCAATGGCGATCGCGCAGAAGTCCCTTCCCGCCGGTCATCCCGAGAACGCGACCTTCTGGCTCTCTCTTGCGGACGCAGAGCTGGACCTGGGCCGAACGAACGACTCCCGCATCCACTTCGAGCGGGCGGTCGACATCGCGAAGAAGCTGCTCGGGCCGGAGCATCGGGAGGTTGCGAAGGCGTACGTCGGGCTCGGGTCCTGGCACCTCCACGAGAAGCGCTTCCGGGAGGCGGTCTCTTTGTTGGAGAAGGCCAGGGACATCCAGCACAAGGCCCTCGGAGCGGAGCATCCGCACCTCTCCAGAACGCTCGCGCTGATGGGCCGTGCCCGACTCGGTCTGGGTGATCGGGAGCGGGCCATTCTCGAGCTGGAGCGCGCCATTGCGCTGGCGCAAAAGGAAGGCTCCCCCCCGGGAACGCTGGAGGAGTCGCGGTTCGCGCTCGCTCGCGTGCTCTGGGAGACCAGGAGAGATGGCCAGAGAGCGGTGGAGCTCGCGACTCAGGCGCGGGAGGGGTACGCACGCGGGGGCTACAACCCGAAGGAGCTCTCGGAGGTCCAGACGTGGCTGACGCGTACGACGCGCCCGTGACGCCGGGCGAGAGTCGACGTCACATGAGGGGCGGATCGCAGGGACCAGAGTGGCGGCAGGCTCTTCGCAAACTCAAGCGCGCTCTTCGGCGGCAGGCCGATGTGACCTGCCCGGCTACGGGCGGGATGCGATCCGGCACAGGTGCTCGACGGAGAGCTTCAGGTCGGGCCACACAGCCGCCTCGAATCGACCGCGGACGACCACTTCGGTGTCGTTCGCCAGCTCGCGCATCTTCTCGACGCTGCAGTCGGTCGCTCCCAGGGCGTATGTGGTGCCGCCCATTGCGTCCGTGAAGGGCACTGCCTCCGAGCCTTCACTCGAGAGCGCCAGGGTGCCGCCACACCCGTTGCAGCACGCTCTGTCTGAGCAGGCCATCGCCGTGCAGACGACCTCCCCCAATCCGAGCCGCCCGCGAAAAACGCCGTACTGCCCGGCGGCGGGATCGATCGTTTCCACCGGAGTCGCGGAGGAGACCTCCTCGTTCGTGCAGACTTCGAGTGATTCGATGAGCGCATGCAGTTCGGCAACATCATTCTCGATGGTCCTGCTGTCCCGGAGCGCGCCGTCCAGCGCACAGCCGGTCATCGCCAACGTCGCAGCGAGTGCTGCCAGCATTCCGAGTGTTGGTCGCCTCATCCGCTGCATCGTGAATGTGCGTGGTGCGACCTTCAACCTGAATGCTTGAACGACGTTCTGCGGGCTGAGGAGACGGAAGATCACGCCTGCCCGCCCCTGCGAAGCACGGCGACCCGGGCTCGGACTTCAGATCAGGAGATCTGCGCGCGCTGCGCCGAATTCGCCGGCGGTGCTGGCACGTTCTGCTGAGTCGACGCCGGCGCGGTCGCGAGCTCGTTGCGGGCCGCAACCTGCGCAGCCGCGGTGAGCGCCGCCTGATCCACCCGCTTCGCGTTCCGCGCCTTGCGCACGCGATAGCCGAGGTACGCGATCGCCACGAGCCCGAGCGCACCGATCACGGTCATCTGCCCGTCCTTGAGCTTCTGGATCAGCGCGTCGAGGTCGCCCCCGAAGTACCAACCGAGCCACACGAACACCGGTGCGGAGAGGAGCGCGGCCAGGCCGTCCCAGAAGACGAAGCGCCAGTAGCCCATCCCGGCCGACCCGGCGGTGAAGAAGGTCACCGCGCGAACGCCGGGAAGGAAGCGTGCGGCACAGACGATCTTCTGCCCGTGAGTGGCGAAGAGCCCCTCCACGCGGGCGCGTTTCTCCGGTGTGACGATGCGCGCGAAGAAGCCGGGCTTCTGCCCCACCCGGGTTCCGATGCGGCGACCGGCAAAGTAGATCAGCGAGTCGCCGGCGAGAATCCCCACGAACCCGACTGCCATCATCCCGTAGAGGTTCGCGGCCCCGTGGTGCGCAAGGTACCCGCCCAGGAGCAGCGAGATGTCCTCAGGCAGCGGAACGCCGAGGCCACAGGCGAGAAGGACTCCAAACACGGTCAGGTAGGCCACGAGGCCATCTGAACCAAGCAGCAGCGACTTGAGGATCTCCTCCACGGCGTCTCCCAACCCCCCGGAACGGACCGCTATTTCCTGGCCGGCCGGCGGGTCTCCGCCTTCTTCAGCGCGTCCAGCGCCCAGGCCTCGACCGGCTTCCCATCCTCGAGCTGCAGGGCAATGTCCTTCACCCCGTGGTAGCCCTTCTGCGCGAGGGCGTCGTAGGCGCTGTCAGGGGCGTTGGTCGCCTTGAGCGCAACTGCCTGGGTGAAGAGCGTGGTGGCATACTCACCGACCGTCGTTTCGGGCGCCCCGAGGAGCTGCGCCTCGCGAAGCAGGATAGCGCCGCCGCCCCAGCTCCCCTGTGCCTTCTTCGCAACCTTCGGCTCGACGAAAACCCGGGCGTACTCGGCGAGGAGCGCCGGCACGTCCGGCCTGGACGAGGGGCCGACCACGAGCACCACCTCGCCGTCGCCCATCACGCCGGTGACCCTGTTCTCAGCCTCGAGCAGGTTCAGCACCAGCATCGACTGGGGGCCGTTGGCCGGGACGCTCAGCAGCTTGCGCGCCTTGAGCATCGGCTCATCGACGGCGACGAGCCACGCCTTGAGTCCCTTGCGGTACTCACCCTGAACCTGCGCCATCAGGTCATCGAGCTTCCACTGAGTCCACGTCGCCTTGAGCAGCCCCTCGAGGCCCTTGAGGTCCTGGAGCTCCTTCGCCTTCGCCCCGGAGGTGAACGGGGGCGGCGCGCTGTGGAGGGCGTAGCGCAGGTAGTGCTCGACCGGCTTCGCGTGCGAGTCGAAGAAAGCGTTCGCCTGATCGCGCACGTCGGGAGGCGCCGAGAGCAGCTTGGTCCGGACCTGCTGGCGCACCGGGTGGAACTGGTACCGCGGCAGCGGGAACTCACGAGCGACAGGGCCCTCGTCGTAGCCCATGGCGTTGAGCAGCGCGTAGAGCGTGAACACGCGCTCGTCGGCGCGGAGCTCGATGCCCTCGCCGGTGTAGAGGCTTGCGAACCAGTCAGACTCGCCATCGGCGGCAAAGGCGCTGGTGGCAGCGAGGACGGACAGAACGGCGACAGAGGTGCGGAGCTGGGCCTTCATCGGGGCCGAAAGCTAGCACGCTTGCGGGAGACGTTCAGCCGCTTACTTGCGCCCCAGCAGCGAACGCAGGCCCTCCCGGTTGTCCTCCAGCCGGTGACCGAAGTCCGAGACGATGTTCATGAGCAGCTTCATGCACGCCTGGGGCTTCTGGGCCATGAGCTTGTGGAAGTCCGCCTGGCGAATCTCCACCGCGGAGACGTTGGACTCGGCGGTCGCTGTGCACATCCGCTTCCCCCGCGACACCAGGGAAATCTGCCCGAGCGGCTGCCCGGGCCCCACTCCACCGAGCGCCACCTCTTCTCCGGCGGCCCCCTTCGCGGTGAGCCGGACCCTGCCGTCGACGATGATCAGCATCGAGTCGGCGACCATGTTGTCGACGAACAGGGGACTGCCGGCCGGGAAGGCGCGTTCGACGGCGATCGTCGCGAGGATCTGCAGCCCGGTATCGGTGAAGCCCTTGAACAGCGGGCTCGCTCGGAGTGCATCGACCACCGCCATCCTCAGCCCTCCTGTTCGAGGCTCTCTCGATGAGCCTTCGCGTACCCGACGTAGTTCTCAGCGGAGGTCCGCAGCCACGCGCGCTCCTGCTCGGTGATTGGCCGCTTCACCTTCGCGGGACTGCCCACCGCCAGCGAGCCGGAGGGAATCCGCGTGCCCGGCGTGAGCAACGCTCCCGCGGCGATGATGCAGTCGTCGCCGACGTGGACGTCGTCCATCAGGATCGCGCCCATCCCGATGAGGACGCGGTGTCCGACCTGGCACCCGTGCAACACGACGTGGTGCCCCACGGTCACGTCGTCGCCAATCACGGTGGAGTACTTGTCCTTCATCACGTGGACCATCGAGAGGTCCTGGATGTTGGTACGCGCCCCGATGTGGATGGGGTTCACGTCGCCGCGGATCACGGTGTTGAACCAGACCGAGGAGCCCTCGCCGATCTCCACGTCGCCGATCACCTGGGCCGAAGGCTCGATGAAGGCGCTGGGATGGATCCTCGGGCGCATGCCCTGAAAGCCGCGGACGGTCATGGCTTCTCCCCTCGTTCAGGCGAACGTCGGAGGAGATACCACGTCAGCGCCCCGGCCGAACCCCCGAGCACGTCCGCGACCAGGTCCAGCGGATCCGCCTGTCGCCTGGGCGTGAACATCTGGTGGACCTCGTCGGACACGCCGTAGAGCAGGCACAGCCCGATGGTGATCACGACCGCCCTGCGAGGGCGAACGCCGTAACCGCCCATCGCCCGCGAGAAGAGCAACCCGAGGATCGCGTACTCGCCGAAGTGGGCCACCTTGTCGAAGCCGACGATCCTGGGCGCGGGCAGCGACGAGCGCGAGGACAGGAAGAAGATCAGTCCCGCGTAGGCGAGGATCGGAAAGATGTAGAGGAGGAACCGCCTCACGCGTCACGCCTGGGCGACGACGGGGAGCTTGAACCCCTCCGCGGGGGAAGCGAGGACCTCGGGGGCGTCCAGCACGGTCCGGGTCTGCTTCCCGCTGAGGGCGTTCGGCGAGCTCTTCTCGACGAGCACCCTCACCACCGAGCCAGTTGCCGCGTCGCCATCGAAGTTCACCACGCGGTTCTCCGGCGTCCGACCGAAGCGTCGGTTCGGGTCGGTCCTGGACGGACCCTCGACCAGCACCTCGACCTCGCGTCCCACCTCGGCGGCCATGATGTCGCCGCAGATCGTCCGCTGCAGCTTCTGGAGCCGCTCGAGCCGGGCGATCTTCACGTCGTGCGCGACGGCGCCCCACTCGGGCTCCTTGATCGCGGCGACCGTCTTCGGGCGGGGCGAGAAGATGAACGAGTACTGGTTCTCGTACCGGACCTGCTCGGTGAGCGCGATCGTCTTCTCGAAGTCCTCGTCCGTCTCACCGGGGAAGCCCACGATGATGTCGGTGGTGACGGCGATCCCGGGCCGCGCCGCGCGGAGCTTGCCCAGGCGCTCGAGGTAGTTCTCGATCGTGTAGTCCCGCTTCATCCGCTTGAGCACGTCGTCCGAGCCGCACTGCACCGGGAGGTGGAAGTGCGGCGCGATCTTCGGCTGCACCCGGAAGGCCTCGACCAGCTCGTCCGAGAGATCGTGCGGGTGGCTGGTGGTGAAGCGGATACGAAGCACGCCCGTGACCTCGGCCACGCGGAGCAGGAGCTGCGCGAAGCTGATCCCGCCGCGGTACGAGTTCACGTTCTGGCCGATCAGCGTGACCTCGCGCACCCCCACCGAGACCAGATCCCGGACCTCCTGCAGCACCTCGACGTACGGGCGGCTGACCTCGCGGCCACGGGTGTGCGGGACGACGCAGAAGGCGCAGACGTTGTCGCAGCCCTTCATCACCGTGACGAACTCGGTGACCTTGCCGCGCGAGGTCTCCGGATCCGCGCGGGGGAAGACGTACTCCTCGGAGTCCACCCACGCCGTGTCGACCACCCGCTCGCGCTCCTCCGCCACCTTGCCGATGATGTCCGGCAGGTTGGCGATGGCATCCGGGCCGAACACGAAGTCCAGGTACGGGACCTTCTTGAGCAGCTTCTGCTTCTCCTGCTGCGCCACGCACCCGCCCACGCCGATCAGCGCGCCGCGAGAGAGCTTGATCGGCCGGTAGCGACCGAGCGCGGAGAGCATCTTCTCCTCCGCCTTCTCCCGGATCGCGCAGGTGTTGAGGATGATCAGGTCCGCGTTCTCCGCCGTCGGCGTTGGCGCGTACTCCATCCTCCCGAGCACCTCTCCCATGCGGAGGGTGTCGTTCACGTTCATCTGACAGCCAAAGGTGTGGATGAAGTAGCGCTTCTTGGCCATGGACGGAAAACCCCGTGGAAACGCCGTCTTATGCGGCACGATAGCGCTGGGCGCAAGCGCCGAGCACGGCTGACCGTGCTCCTCCTGGGTCATGAATGCCCAGCGAGCACCCGGGAGACCTCGGACTGGAGCCGGATGAGGAGCGCCTCGTGCGCCATCAACAGCGCGATGGCTACGGCCCCATAGCGCCGCTCGAGCGGCGCGAGCGAGTCGAGCCGGACGAGCTCCTTGCGGATCGCCTCCTCCCGCTCTCGGAGGCCCATGTCCCCTTCACGCTCCCCAAGCTCATCGAGCCTGCGCCGAAGCGCCTGCACGGTCCCCCGCTTCGCCGCGAAGTCCGCGACCAGGGCGGAGAGCGGACCGAAGCACTCGAGATCCACGCCGCTGTCCGCCTGGGCGCGACGATGGCTGTCCGCGACGTGAGCCGCATCACCCGTTCCCCGGATGGACGTAGCGTGCAGCTGTGCGTGGAAGGACTCCAGGTAGCGGATGTACCCGGCCAATCGCTCCGGGGTCACCAGCGGCGCGGCCAGCCGTAGAGTCCGAGCGTCCGCCGCCTCGATGTCGAACTCCAGGTTCTCGAAAGACTCGTCACTCATGGGTCACCCCGTAGCACGGAGGATCCTCCGGCGCAGCGCGGAACCCGCCCCGATCACTTCGGGACGAGCTGATCCGCGAGCCCGGTCAGGTCCGAAACCGTCTTGACCACGCCGACGTGGTCGCAGTGCTTCGCGTAGTTCGCCATCTCGCTGTCCCCGAAGCCCCAGTTCCGGCGGTCCTCGGGACAGATCCAGATCAGCCGCTTGCACTTCTGCTTGATGTCCCGGAGCGCCCACGCGCTGCTCGGGTTGTAGTTGTTCCGCCCGTCGCCAATGACCATCACCGTGGTCCGCCGACTGATGCTCCCGAGGTAGTCCTTCGAGAATGTCGCCAGGGCGCGCCCGTAGTTCGAGTTCGAGTGGAGCGAGATGTTCTGCCCGGCGACCGCGACGTCGACCGCCTCCTCGACGTCCAGCGAGCGGAAGTGCTCGGTCACCTCCCCCATATCCGAGACGAACACGAACGAGCGGACCCGGTAGAACAGCGACTGCAACGTCCACGTGAACAGCAGCATGAGCCGAGACACGTTGCGCACCGAATCAGAGACGTCACAGAGCACCACGATCTCCGGGCGCTGGGGGCGACGGTTCCGGAAGTGCGGCACCATCGGGATGCCGCCCCAGGGCATGTTCCGGCGGAGGGTGCGCCGGACGTTGAGCTGGCCGCGGCGGGTCGAGCGCTGACGGCGGACCACCCTGCTCTTCAGCTTCTCCGCCATCTTGCGGACCGCCGCCT
>JBAWAM010000200.1:0-2548 GCA_049589315.1 Myxococcaceae bacterium | reverse complement strand
ACCCAGATCTCGCCCATCCGAATGCGCTGGCGGGTGCTCAACTTGCGCCCTTTCCGGTGAGGACCACCGGAACGGTCCGGGCGATGAGCTGGAGGTCCCGGGCCAGGCTCCAGGTGTCGATGTACTGCATGTCCAGGTACATCCACTCCTCGAAGGAGATCTGGTTGCGTCCGCTGACCTGCCAGACGCAGGTCAGGCCAGGCCGGACCGACAGCCGCCGACGCTGCCACGGCTTGTACTGGGTGACCTCCTTCGGCACCGGCGGACGGGGACCGACGATGGTCATCTCGCCACGGAGCACGTTGATGAGCTGGGGAAGTTCGTCGATGGAGTACTTGCGGATGACGCGGCCGATCCAGGTGACGCGCGGGTCGTTCTTCATCTTGAACGTAGGCCCACCAGCCATCTCGTTCTGCGTGGCCAGCCGCTCCTTGAGCTGCTCCGCATCGACGACCATCGAGCGGAACTTCAGCATGTTGAACTGCTTCCCATGGAGCCCGACGCGGACCTGGCGGAAGAACACCGGCCCCTTCGAGGTCAGCTTGATCAGGGCCGCGACGACCAGGAACAGCGGAACCAGCAGCCAGAGCGCGGTGGCCGACGCCACGATGTCGAACAGGCGCTTCACCGCCATCTGCGACGGCTTCGCGTCCACGTTGAGGTAGTGGACGAAGCCGTCCCGGATGGACCGGGGATCCGCCGGACGCGCGCGCTCGAGGCGCAGCCCCGTCGCGGGGAGGGCGAACGGCGTTCCCATGGTCTCGCAGGTCTTGATCGCGGACTGCAGCGCCTCCGCGTGCCGGACCTGGTCGCCCGCGAGGTAGACCTCGCTGACCGGCAGAGACTCGAGCACTTCGCCCAGGCGCTCCCACGTCCCGAGGTAGCGCTGGCCGAGCGCCGCAGGCGGGGTCTCACCGGGAAGGCTGAGGAAGCCCATCACCACCCGCCGCGCCTGGCCGTTCTCGACGTCCTCAGCGGTCACGCGGCCCAGCGCGCCGGTGCCGACGATCAGCACCTCGTCTTCCGGCTCGTCGCCCATGGCGAGCGGACGTGCCACCAGAAGTCTGAAAGCGATCAGCGTGGGCGTTAGCAGAGTGGCAACGATCGACGGGTCCGGGAGCCTGGCCACAGCGGGGGCGATCGCCCCGGTGACCATCAGCACGGTGATGACCGCGGCCACCAGCACGGCGCACATAGCCACGTCGTCTCCGCGGCTCCGCAGGCACCAGGGGTCGTAGTGACGAAGCGCGGTCGCCGTCACGATCCACACGCAAATCGCGGTGAGACCGAACGCGACGAGCTCGTGCGGCGGAAAGCCGGAGAAGCCGTGCTCCCACATGGACGCGAACACGAGCGCGGCCAGCAGCACGATCAGGTCGATCAATAAGTTGAACTTCGAGCTCCAACCCGGTGCCACTCGTCCCAGAATCGACGTCACTGGACTACCCCCCACTGCATTGAACTGTGGTCCCCTGAAAGCAGGCGCCCGACATGAGCAAGAAGCGCGCCTTGGACGACTTTCAGTCCTTCTGAGGATCTACAGCCCTCGTGCTGCGAACCTGCGCGCGAGTGGTACATGAAAGCGCATACAACTTGGAGCTCCGATGTCGCACCTGTAGCGCTTTTTCAACGATTGCCGCGGACGATTCCAGTGGCGCTGGACATCAGCCCCGTCAGCCCCGGGCGCCGCCGGTCTCCACGAGGCGGATCAGGTACTGCCCGTACTCGTTCTTGCGCATCGGCTCGGCGAGCTTCAGGAGCTGCTCGGGGCCGATGTAGCGCATGCGCCAGGCGATCTCCTCGGGGCAGGCCACCTTGAGCCCCTGTCGCTTCTCGATGATCTCGATGAATGAGGAGGCCTCCATCAGCGACTGGTGCGTGCCCGTGTCCAGCCACGCGTAGCCGCGGCCCATCAGCTCGACCCGGAGCTGCCCGCGCCGGAGGTACTCGACGTTCACGTCGGTGATCTCCAGCTCCCCCCGCGGCGACGGCTTCAGCTCCGCGGCGATGTCCAGCACCTGGTTGTCGTAGAAGTACAGCCCGGTGACGGCGTAGTTGGACCTGGGACGGGTCGGCTTCTCCTCGATGGAGAGGGCGCGCTGCTGCCCGTCGAGCTCGACCACGCCGTAGCGCTCGGGATCGGTGACGTAGTAGCCAAAGACGGTGGCGCCCTCGCGCTGCGCAGCCGAGTGCTGGAGCTGGGCGGTGAGGCCGTGGCCGTAGAAGATGTTGTCGCCGAGGATCAGCGACACGTTGTCCCTGCCCACGAAGTCCCGGCCGATGGTGAAGGCCTGCGCCAGGCCTTCGGGCCTTGGCTGCTCCGCGTAGGAGAGGTTGAGGCCCCACTGCTCGCCGGTGCCGAGCATCTCCCGGAACCGCGGCAGATCCTGCGGCGTGGAGATGACCAGGATGTCCTGGATGCCCGCCAGCATGAGCGTGCTGAGCGGGTAGTAGATCATCGGCTTGTCGTAGACGGGCAGCAGCTGCTTGCTCACCACGCGCGTGAGCGGGTACAGGCGTGTACCCGAGCCGCCGGCGAGGATGATTC
>JBAWAM010000199.1:0-10508 GCA_049589315.1 Myxococcaceae bacterium | reverse complement strand
GACACGCTCGGCGGCATCGGCGCGAAGTTCGGGGTCTCGTATCAGGCGATCGCGTCCGCCAACGGGATCTCCAATCCCAACCGCATCAAGGCCGGTCAGCCCCTGACCATCCCGGGGAAGGCGGGCCCTGCATCGACCCCGGCCCCTGCCTCGTCGTCCCAGCGCTACACCGTCCGCGCCGGAGACACGCTCGGCGGCATCGGCGCGAAGTTCGGGGTCTCGTATCAGGCGATCGCGTCCGCCAACGGGATCTCCAATCCCAACCGCATCAAGGCCGGTCAGACCCTGACCATTCCGGGCGCGTCGTCGAACCAGGTCTCCGGGACCACGTCGGTCGCGCCCGTCCCCGGGCCGGTCTCCGGTGGCGTGAGCGTCGCCCAACTCCGCGCGATCATGCCGAACCTGTCCGCATCCAGGGCCGAGCAGCTGCTGCCGCACCTCAACAAGGCCATGGTGGAGGGCGGCATCACCACGAAGAAGCGACAGGCCGCCTTCCTCGCTCAACTCGCGCACGAGAGCGTTGGGCTCACCGCGTTCGAGGAGTTCGCCAGCGGTGCGGCGTACGAGGGCCGGAAGGATCTCGGGAACGTCTACAGAGGCGACGGCGTTCGCTACAAGGGCCGGGGGCCGATCCAGCTCACCGGGCGCGCCAACTACCGCTCCGCCGGAAAGGCCCTGGGTATCGACCTCGAGAACAACCCGAAGCGGGCCGCGGACATCGATGTCGGCTTCCGGGTGGCGGTCTGGTTCTGGAACAGCCGCAGTCTCAGCTCCTACGCAGACCGCGGGGACTTCGACGCCATCACCAAACGGATCAACGGTGGGTACAACGGCAAGACCTCCCGCGACGCGTACCACGCGCGCGCAAAGGCGGTGCTCGGCGTCTAGCGGAGGGCTTCGCCGCTGCGGTCAGGACCCTTCCGGGAAGAGCAGGGCCCGCCCGCCGTCGGCGATGAACTGGACGGCGATCGCCGCGAGGATCAGCCCCATCACGCGCTCCAGCAGGGCCACGCCGGTCTGCTTGAGCACGCGCTGCACCAGCGAGGCGCCGCGCAGGATGAAGTACGTCGCCACGAAGGTGAGGACGATCGCCAGCAGGACGGGGACGGCCGAAAGCACCGTCTCGCCCTGGGACATGCTCACCATCGCGGTGGCGATGGCGCCCGGGCCGGCGAGCAGCGGAATCGCAAGCGGGACGATGGCCACGTCTTCCTTCTGCTGACTCTCCAGCGTCTCCTGGGCCGAGGTCCGGGTGGTCGACGGTCGTGCCTGGAGCATGTCCAGCGCGGTGAGCAGCAGCAGCAGTCCACCCGCCACGCGGAAGGCGCCCAGGCTCACCGCGAACACCTTGAAGATCACGCCGCCGAACAGGGCGAAGAACAGGATCAGCGCGCCGCCGGTGACGCACGCACGCAGCGCCGTCCGGTTCCGCCTCTCCGGCGTGCAGTCGCTGGTGATCGCGAGGAAGATCGGCACCAGGCCGATGGGATCCACGACGAAGAAGATCGCGGAGAGCGAGACGAGGAAGATGGAGATCAGCTCGGACACAGAGCTTCAGCCCCGGACCTTGAAGCGGATCTTCCAGACCATGGTCAGCGCCTCCAGGAAGATCGTCCGGCTCATCTTCGACTGGCCGACCCGGCGATCCTCGAAGACGATCGGGATCTCCTTCACGGTGAAGCCCTTCTTGAGCGTGCGGTACGTCAGCTCGATCTGGAAGGCGTAGCCGCTGCTCCTGACCTCTTCGAGCCCGATCGACTCGAGCACCCTCCGGCGGAAGCACTTGAAGCCTCCGGTCAGATCCCGGATGCCGACGCCGAGGATGGTGCGGGCATACAGCGAACCGCCGCGGCTGATGACCTTGCGGCCCACGCCCCAGTTCAAGGTCCCGCCGCCGCGCACGTAGCGCGAGCCGAGCACGAGGTCGGTTCCGCTCATCGCCTCGTCGAGGAGCCGGGGGAGGTAGCGCGGGTCGTGGCTGAAGTCCGCGTCCATCTCGATGACGTATTGGTAGCGCGCATCGAGGGCCGTGTGGAACGCGTGCAGATAGGCGCGCCCGAGGCCCTCCTTCTTCTGGCGGTGGAGCACCTTGATCCGCGGCTCCTTCGCCGCGAGCTCATCCGCCAGCTGACCGGTGCCGTCGGGGCTGTTGTCGTCCACGACGAGGATGTCGACCCGCGGCTCGGCTGCCAGCACGGCCGAGCAGATGGCCTCGAGGTTCTCTCGCTCGTTGTAGGTAGGGATACAGACCAACGCCGGATTCATGCCGGGCCGGACATAGCAGACGGCTGCTCCTCGGGGAGATTTATCAACTCCAGGACGGCATCGGCGGCCCGCGACGACGCGCCCTTCTCGCCGAGCGAAGCGCGCAGAGTGATGAGGCCCTGTTCGACCTCGGCGCGATCCGGCCCTGCCCACAGGCGGCGGACTTCGTGGGCGATCTTTCCGGGCTCCATCTGCCCCTGCAGCAACTCCGGAACCAGCCGGCGGCCCGCGAGGAGATTGACCAGCGCCACGTGGGCGACTTTCAGGAGCAGGCGGCCGATCAGGTAGGTGACCATCGATACCCGGTAGACCACCACGAAGGGCCGGCCCATCAGCCCGGCCTCGAGCGTGGCGGTTCCGGAAGCGACCACCGCGACGTCGCTGGCGCCCACCGCCTCCGGGGCGTGCCCATCGATGAGTGTGGGCTGAACACCGCTTCCTTCGAAGCGCCGCAGGATCTCCGCGCGTTCGATGGTCGGGGCCACCGGCACGATGACCTGAAGCCCTTCGCGCTCCTCCTGCAGGCGGCGCGCGGCGCCGATCATATCCGGCAGCAGCCGCCGGACCTCGCTCATGCGGCTTCCCGGGAGCAGGGCGAGGGTGGGGCGGGCAGGGTCCAGGCCGAGCTTCCGCCGGAACTCCGCTGCCGTACCTGGAGCGGGGACCTGCTCCAGCACCGGGCTCCCCACGAACCGCGCGGCGACACCGCGCTCCCGGTACCAGGATTCCTCGAACGGGAGGATGCAGAGCATCCGGTCCACGTCACGGGCGATCTGCCGGACCCGGCCGGGGCGCCACGCCCAGAGCATGGGGCTGATGTAATAGGCGACCCGGATCCCCCTCGCCTTGAGCTTCCGCGCGAGGCGCAGGTTGAAGTCCGGGATGTCGACGAGGATGGCCACCGTCGGGCGGCGCTCCGCCGCGGCCCGCGCCAGTCCGCTCATCACCCGGAGGATGCGCGGGATCTTCGGGAGAACCTCGGTGATCCCCATGACCGAGACCTCGCGGGCATCGAAGAGCCGCTCCAGCCCGGCCTCGGCCAGCTTCGATCCCCCCATCCCGAAGAACTTCAACTCCGGCCGCCGCCGTCGCAACTCGGCCACCAGGTCGGCGGCGTGCTGATCGCCTGACGCCTCGCCTGCCACCACCATGATCTCGTTCGCAGCCATCGAGGTCGCGCATCCTACCTGAACCGGCACCGACATCGGTGTAGAGTGGCGCAGTTGACGACCCTCCTGCTAGCAGAGCATCACGGCCCGACCCTCGAGCACCTCTCCGCCGATCTCCGGCAGGCAGGCTTCGAGGTTCATTCGGCGCAGGATCCCGCCACGGCGATGGAGCAGTTCGTGGCCGCGCATCCGGACGTGGTGCTGATGGCGGTCGACTTCCCCAGGCTCGACGGCGTCAATCTGGGACAACTGCTGCGCGCGAGCGATTTCGGCGCCCACGTCCCGCTGCTGGCCATCGACAAGGGGCACCTCGGTCGCGCCCGGGGCGTGGGCGAGGTTCTCGAGATCAAGGCCAACGCCTACGTGAGGGATCCGCTGAACCGGAGCGAGCTGCACCAGAAGCTCCAGATGCTGGTGAGTGCGTCGGACGCGCCGCAGGAGTCGCCGCCGAAGCCAGGACTTCAGATGACCCTCGCGCGTCGACCGGTGAGCTCCGGGGAGCTCCGGGGCTTCCCGCTCCCGGCGCTGGTGCATTCATTCTACCGGTTGAAGCGGGACGGCGTCCTGGTCGTGGCGTACCGCGATCTGACCCGGCGGGTGTTCTTCCTCCGCGGCGTCCCGGTCAACTACGACTCGACCGCGCGACAGGACTCACTGGCGCGACACCTCGTCGAGCGTGGGGAGCTCACCGACGTACAGGCGAAGCAGATGCTCGCCGCAGTCGCGTCGGGCATGCGGGTAGGCGCGGCGCTGGCCGAGGCCGGCTCCGAGCTGTCGGGTGAGGAGCTGCTGCAGAAGCTCCGCGACTACACCCGGGAGAAGACCGCCCAGGTCATCGGGATGCGAGAAGGCCGGTACGCCTTCTTCACCGGCGACGAGTTCGCCCAGCAGGTGGCCCATGTCGAGATCCCCGCGCTCGCGCCGATCCTCGACGGCGCCAGACGGACGTTCCCGGTGAAGGTCTTTGCGCAGGCGCTCAAGCCGCACCTGTCCAGCTTCCCGCGTCGCACGAAGGCGTTCAGCCAGGATCTCGCCGCGCTCGGTCTGGATCGCCAGGACCTCAAGGTCGTCATGCAGGTGAACGGCCGGGTGAAGCTGCGCGACCTGCTCCTCCACGGGCGGGGCGAGCTCCGCCAGGCGTACGGCCTGCTGTGGTTCCTCGGGCTGGCAGGGGCGGTGAGCTTCGAGCCCGAGCCTCAGGCCTCGGGCGATGCGATCAGCGGCGTGGGGCAGGAGGAGGCGATCCTCCCGCGGAGGCTGAAGCCGCTGCCGAAGGCCAGGCTCGACGAGCTCCGCGATGCGGCGCTGAAGATCATCACCGGCAGCTACTTCCGCGTCCTCGGGCTCGACATCACCGCCGATGCCGAGGCGGTGGAGCGTGCGTACCACGACGTCGCCGCCCGCTTCCACCCGGACAGCTACGCCGAATACGACACGTCGGAGATCAAGGACCTCCTCGACTCGGTGCAGGACAGGCTGGCCGCGTCGTACCGGGTGCTCTCGCTCGAGGAGAAGCGGAAGGCGTACGTGCACTACCTGCTCTCGCGCCTCGACGTGGGGCGGAGCACGATCAACGTGGAGGCGGAGATCGCCCTCAAGCGCGGAGAGCATGCGCTGAAGCGGGGAGACCTGTCGTCCGCGATGCGCGCCTTCGAGGAGGCGGTGAGCCTCAACCCCCGCGAACCGGAGTACTACTCGTACCTGGCGTGGGCGACGTACAAGGGGGGCGGAGGCGCGGAGAAGGACCGGGCGAAGCACGCCCTGAAGGTGTTGAAGAAGGCGCTCGGGCTCAACCCGTACCTCGAGCGCGCGCTCGTGCTCAGCGCAATCATCGAGGGCGAGTCGGGGGATTCCTCCGGCGCGCGACGAAAGCTGCTGAAGGTGTTGGAGATGAACCCCGGTTCGAAGATCGCGAAAGCGGCGCTGCTGAAGGTCGGACGGTGACACCGACGCTCCGCATCCTCCTGCGCCTGCTCCGCTATGGCAGGCCTCACCGCGCTCTGCTGGTGCGCGCGTTCGCCGCCATGGCGGTGCTCGGCGTTGCCACCGGACTGTACGTGTGGCTGACGGGGCCGGCGCTCAAGTTCCTCCTGACCGGCGGCGACGCCGGGCTCGGGATCGTCGGCGAGCTCGTTCCCGCCCTGGCCGACGTCGATCGGTCCACCGCCCTGTGGGTGCTCCCGCTCGTCCTCGTTGGAATCAGCGCGGTGAAGGCGGTGGCGTACCTGAGCCAGTTCTACTGGATGGGCCTGTACGGCCAGCGCGTGTCGCTCGACCTGCGGCGCGACGTCTTCACCCGCCTCCTCCGGCTGTCTCCGCTCGAGGCCTCCGGCCGTCGCACCGGCGATCTGCTGAGCCGGTTCAACGCCGACGTCCAGGCGGTGGAGGCGGCCGCGACCTACTCCGTGGCCGCGTACCTGCGCGACTCGCTGCTGATCGTGATCCTCGTCGCGGTCGCGTTCAGCCTGAACTGGAGGCTCGCGCTCCTGGCGCTGGTGATCGTCCCGATCGCGGTCTGGCCCGCCTCCCGCATCACCCGTTCGTTCATGAAGCGCACGCGGGAGGGGCAGGCCGGGCTCGGCGATCTGGCCGCGCAGGTCCAGGAGGGCATCGGCGGGCTCCGCACGCTGCAGGCCTTCAATGCTCAGCAGGCGGAGCGCCGCAGGTTCGCCGAACGGTCGCAGCGGCAGCTCCGCTCCACCACCCGGGCAGGGTGGCTCCGGGGAGGGGTGCCCGGGGTGATGGAGATCCTCGTGGCCGCGGCTCTGGCAGGCCTGCTCGCCTTCACCGCTGGCACCGCCTGGGTCGGCCCCGAGGAGCTCATCTCAATCCTGACCGCGGTCATCCTCATCAACGATCCGGTGAAGACGCTGGGGCGCGTGACCCAGTACGCGCTGCAGGCCTCGGTCGCCGGAGAGCGGCTCTTCGAGGTGCTCGACCCGGTCGGGCCGACGCCGGATCGTCCGGGCGCGCGAACCCTCCCGCCGGTGCGCGAGCGCATCGAGGTCGAGGGGCTCCACTTCTCCTGGGGTGAGCGCAACGCCCTGCGCGGGCTGTCGCTGGAACTCCCGGTCGGCAAGACCGTGGCGCTCGTTGGCCCCAGCGGGAGCGGGAAGAGCACCCTGGTCTCGATGCTCCTCCGGTTCGAGTCCCCGTCCTCCGGCGCCATCCGCGTCGATGGAGTGGACGTGGCCGAAGCCACCGCCGCGTCGGTGCGGGCGCAATTCGCCCTGGTGACGCAGGAGCCGCTGCTGTTCTCCGCGTCCCTGCGGGAGAACATCCGGTTCGCCCGGCCCGACGCGACCGACGAGGAGATCGCCGCGGCGGCGCGCGTCGCGCACGCGGACGAGTTCATCCGGGCGCTTCCCCGCGGCTACGACACCGAGGTGGGGGAGCGCGGCGTCCGCTTGAGCGGAGGGCAGAAGCAGCGGGTGTGCCTCGCGCGGGCGGTGCTGGCGAATGCGCCGGTGCTCGTGCTGGACGAGGCGACGAGCAACCTCGACCCCCAGAGCGAGCGTGAGGTACAGGTCGCCCTGGCGGAGGTGCTGAAGGGCCGGACGGCGTTGGTGATCGCGCATCGGCTCTCGACGATTGCGGGGGCGGATCGCATCGACGTGCTCGAAGGCGGGCGCGTGGTCGAACGGGGAACGCACGCGGACTTGCTCGCGGCGAATGGACTCTATGCGCGGCTGTGGGCGCTCCAGGAGCAGCCCAGGATCGCGGAGGCAGGTGTCGCTTGAAACCTCTGATGATAATTCCCGGACCGGGTTGGAAGCGGCCCCGGCCCCTGCGCAAGCTCGCGTTGCTCCTGCTGGCCGCGGTGCTCGGGTACGTCGGGTTCTTCGCGCTCTCGGCCGCGAGGTTCGACTACCCAGTGGTCCCACCGGCGGAGAAGCGGCTCGCGCCGCGGGGGGCCTACCACCTGCACACCACCGCGTCGGATGGTCGGGCCACGCCCGAAGAGATCGCCCGGCACGCCCGTGATGCCGGCCTCCAGTTCGTGATCATCACCGATCACAACCAGCAGGCCCCGCCTGCGCCGGCCTGGGTCGACGGCGTCCTGGTGATCCACGGCACCGAGGTGTCGACGCGATTCGGTCACGTGGTCGCGCTGGGGCTTCCCCGTCCGTTGACCGACGGGGAGCGGGACCAGGATCCGGTCGGTGCGATCACCCGATTGGGGGGCTACGCGTTCCTCGCCCATCCCGAGCAGAAGAAGAACCCGTGGCGCGACTGGGGCAACGCCCATCAGATGACCGGGCTCGAGCTGTACTCCGCGGACTCGATGTTCCGGACCGCGCAGCAGCGCCCCTTCACGACCTTCCTCCCCGCGGTCGCGTCATACCTCGGCAACCCCGTGCACGGGTTGCTCTCGGTCGTACGAGGTCAACCGGAGCTGACGGAGCGACTGCTCTCGCTGTCGAGTGGGACGCCGAAGTCGGCGGTCTGCGCCCACGATGCCCACGGCCTGCCTCCCTACGACACCGAATTCCAGACCCTGTCGATGTATGTACCTCCGGTCGCCGAAGGGACGCTGTTGCATGCCGATCCCCGCCTCGCGGCGAAGAAGATCCTCGGGGATCTCGCGGAGGGGCGTGGCTGGTGCGCGTTCCATGCGCTGGGTGACGGGGACGACTTCCGGATCGATGGGCTCTCGGCGGATCGCAGCGCCCGGCCAGGGGACGTGCTGCGCGTCGCGCTCCCCCGGTCGACCCCGCCCGAGATACAGGTTCGCGTGTGGGGACCTGCGACCGTCCTCGAGGACGGCCGTTCGATCCGGATCGACGGCCCCGGGGCGGTGCAGGTCGAGGTCTGGGCCCGCGTCCCCGGCATGTACTTCGAGGACGGGTGGAAGCCCTGGCTCGTCCCCAGTCCGATCGTCGCCGCCGCGGCGCCCGCTCCGTCCGCGGCGCCGACGACGCCGTAGCGGGAGCCGTTCCGATGCGCCTCCTGTACGTGTTCGCCAGCTACGTCCTGTTCTGGTTCCTCTTCCCGGTGCTCGCCCTGCATCGGAAGACGCGTCGAGGACTCCTCGCGCGCTTCGGGTTCTACGAGTCGGTGAAGTTCGCGGGCGGCGGCGCGGGCCCCGTGGTCTGGCTGCATGGCGCCAGCGCGGGTGATCTCCTCTCCCTCTCGCCGATGATCAAGCCGCTCCGCGAGCGGCTCCCCGGGTGCCGGATCATCCTCTCCACCATGACGAACACCGGGTACATCATGGCGACCGGGCGGCTCGCGTCGCTCATCGACGGGGTGATCTACGCCCCATGGGATCTGCCCGGCGCCACCCGGCGGGCGATGCGGGCAATCAAGCCGGACCTGCTCGTGCTGGAGTACACCGAAATCTGGCCCAATCTGATCCACGCCGCGAAGCGTGCGGGCGCGCGCATCGTCTTGACCAACGGACGTTTCTCGCCGGCCAGCGTGGGGCGCTACCGCACGCTGTTCTCGCTGATCGGAAATCCGCTCCGGGAGATCGATCTGCTCTTGATGCGCGAAGACGACGAGGCCGAGCGGGTCCTCGGCCTGGGCGCACCGCTGGAGCGCGTCTGGGTGACCGGGAACACCAAGTTCGACGCGCTCGCCGAGCCGACCCAGCTCACCGAGGACGACGCGCTCCGCCGCGCGATGGGGCTCCCGGTCGGCGGGCGCGTGCTCATCGCCGGGAGCACGCACGAAGGCGAGGAGGAGAAGATCCTCCACGTCTACAAGCGGCTTTTGCCGGACCACCCGGACCTGAGATTGGTGATCGCGCCGCGGTACATCGATCGCGCCCCCAGGGTCCTCGCGCTGGCGCTCCAGGCCGGACTCACCGCCGGGCTTCGCTCCCAGGAGAACCCGGGAGGAGAGCAGGTGGTCGTGCTCGACACGATCGGCGAGCTCTCCCGCGCCTATCGCCTGGGCACCCTGGTCTTCGTGGGAGGGTCGTTCACCACCCGAGGTGGGCAGAACATCCTCGAGCCCGCGGCCCAGGGGCGCCCGGTCCTGTTCGGTCCTCACATGGAGAACTTCCACGACAGCGTGCAGGTGCTCGTCGGCCGCGGAGGCATCCAGGTGAACGACCCGGATCACCTGCACCGGGTCCTGAGTGACCTGCTGGCGCGGCCCGAGACGATCGCGCGGCTCGGGACCCTGGCCCGGGGGGCGGTGCTCCAGGTGTCCGGCGCCAGCGCGCGCAACGTCGATCACATGGTGCGCCTGCTGCCCTCCAGCGCGGCGGTGACGGCGTGACCCTCGTCGTCCACCCGCACTTCCACCTCCGGCGTACCGGCGTGACCGGACACGTCGAGGCGATGGTGCGGGCGCAGGACGCGCTCGTGGAGACGCGCGCCATCGGCTCCGGCTTGTCCGAGTCCGTTCCCCGCCTCTCCTGGCGTGAGCTGTGGCGGAGGGCGCGGCGGGAGCCCATCGTCTGGCACGCACACCGGAACAACGAGCTGCTGGCGGGACTGATTCTCCGGCTCCTCGGTCGAGACGTCCGGGTCGTCTACACCCGTCACGCCGCGCATGTGCCGAGCCGCTACACGCGAATCCTCTTCCGGCGTGCCGATCAGGTGATCGCGCTCACCGAGGAGGTCGCCCGCGCGCTCGACGTGCCGGGCACGGTGATCGGGCACGGCGTCGATCTCGAGCGCTTCACCCCTCCGGCCGATCGTGCCGAAGCCTTCCGTGCCCTGGGCCTCGGGGGGCGACATGGGGTCGGCGTGGTCGGGCGCATACGTCCCGCGAAGGGGCAGGGCGACGTGGCCGAGGCGATCGCGCCGCTGCTTCCGTCGCATCCGGAGTGGCGCGTCGCCTTCGTGGGGCAGGCTCGACCGGCGGACCGGGCCTGGGCGGACAAACTCGTGCGCCGGCTCGGCGAACGCCTGACCCTGCCCGGCGAGCAGGCCGACGTCGCGCGGTGGTACCGCGGACTGAGCGTGCTGGTGCAGCCGTCCCACAGCGAGGGCTACTCTCTGGTGCTGCTCGAGGCGATGGCCTCCGGCTGCTGCGTGGTGGCCTCGCGGCTGCCCCACTTCCCGGCGCTCGTGGAGCATGGGCGCACCGGGTTCCTCTACCCGCCGGGCGACGTCGCCG
>JBAWAM010000198.1:0-4944 GCA_049589315.1 Myxococcaceae bacterium | reverse complement strand
AGACCACGCTGCTCAAGACGCTGGCCGGACTCCGCCGTCCGGGCCGGGGCCGGGTGACCTGGGACGGCGACGAGGTGGCCCGGCTGCCACCCGAAGCGCGCCGCGAGCGTCAGTCGTCGTTCGGGATGGTGTTCCAGACCGACGCGCTGTTCGACTCGTCCACCGTGCTCGAGAACGTGCTGGTGCCACTTCGTCACAGGCGCGTCCCGGACGAGGAGGCGCAGCAGCGCGCGCTGGCCGCCCTGGAGCAGGTGGGAATCGCCCACGCGGCGCACCAGCTTCCCGACGCCCTCTCTGGAGGCATGCGCAAACGGGCCGGGATCGCCCGCGCCCTGGTGGCGCGCCCCGAGGTCCTGCTCGCGGACGATCCGCTCGCCGGCCTGGACCCGGGCACAGGCTCGAAGATCGCCCGGCTCCTGCTCGAGGTCTCGCGTGGACGCACCTTGATCGTCGCGCTTCCCGACCCGGTACCCTGGTTCCCTCTCCCGCGCTGGGTCCTCCTCGAGGAGGGCCGACTCGGCTACGACGGCCCGTTCGATCCGCAGCGGCTCGACCGCACCGAAGTCCCGCCTCCCCCGGCCTCGCCTTGAACGCCCTGCTCTCCCTGCCCTGGTTCGTCGGCCATTGGTTCGGTCGCTGGCTCCGGGCCTCCGGCGTCGTCGCGCTGTTGCTCGGACGGGTCGTCCGGGAGTTGCCGCGGATGAGGGGCCGCGAGTACGTGAGGGCGCTCCAGGAGTTCGGGGTCGCCTCGCTCCCGCTCGCCAGCATCGTCGGCGTGGTGATCGGGGCGATGGTCGTGCTGCAGACCAGCCTCTACACGGACCGCTTCGGCGCGCGCGCGTTCCTTGGATGGGCGGCCGGATACGCCGTGCTCTGGGAGTTCGGACCGCTGATGCTGGGCTTGATGATGAACGCCCGGGTCGGCGCCCGGAACGCGGCGGAGCTGGCCTCCCTACAGATTGGAGGTCAGATCGAAGGGCTGAGCGGAGTCTCGGTGGACCCGTTGGCGGTGCTGATAGCACCGCGCGTGTGGGGGATGGTCACCGCGATCGCGTTGCTGGGGATGCCCACCTACCTGCTGGGGATCCTCTCCGAAGCCGTCGCCGCGAAGCTCACCCTGGAGCTTCCCCTGCGCGTGTTCCTCGAGAACTTCGCGGGGATGATCGGGCTGACCGAGCTGGCGGGGGGAGTGCTCAAGATCCTCTGCTACGCCTGGGCGGTGGCGTTGATCTCCACGGCGCTGGGGCTCCGGGCAGCGGGAGGGGCCCGCGCGGTGGGACAGGCCGCTGCCGCCTCGGTGGTGTGGGGCGCCGCGGCGATCTTCTCGCTCGACTTCGCGGTGTCGGGCGTGCTGGCCAGCCTGGCGGAGTGGTTCTCATGACGTTCCTCGAGCAGCTCGGCGGTCCGGTACGGATGCTCGGAGGGCTCGTCCGTGCAGTGGCCCGGCGGGGAATGCCGTGGCGGGCGGTCCTGCAGTCGCTCCACGACACGGGGAACCGCTCCGCGTGGCTGGTGGCGTCGGGCATGGCGTTCTTCGGCGTGGTGCTGGTGACGATCGCGAACGCGCAGGCGAAGCGCTTCACCGGCAACCTCGCGGTGATTGGGCCGGCGTATCTGGAGCTCCTGGTCCGGGAGTTCGGGCCGCTCACGGCGACGTTGCTGGCCGCGGCTCGCGGAGGCGCGCGCGACGCGTCGGAGCTGGCGTCGATGAGCGTCAACGAGCAGGTAGAGGCGCTGGAGATGTCCGCCGGGGATCCGTTGGCAGAGCTGGTGGCGCCCCGGGTCCTCGCTGGGGTGATCGCCGTGCCGGTGCTGGGGTTGTTGGGCACCGCGACCGCATCGCTCTCCGCGGCGGCTGCCGCCCAGTTCCTGTTCGAGTCCAACGGCGCAGCTTTCCTCGACGCCCGGTATCTGGACTACGCGGATCTCGCGTCGGGGCTGATCAAGGGCCTGCTGTGCGGCCTGTACATCCCCCTCGTCGCCTCGTGGCACGGGCTGCGCGCCCAGGGCGGCTCGACCGCGGTGGGCCTTGCGACGACGGACGGCGTGGTCGCTTCGGTGCTCGGGTCGCTGCTGATCGTGCTGCTCGTTGGAATCGTCTTCCGGGTCCTGGGCGCATGAGCGAACCGGCGATCAGCCTGCGCGGCATCCACAAACGCTTCGAAGGCGGACAGCGTGCCGTCTACCGCGACCTGTCCCTGGAGATCCCCGCGCGCGGCGTGACCTTCGTCGTGGGGCCCAGCGGTGCAGGCAAGAGCGTCCTCTGCCGGATCGCGGTGGGGCTCGACCGCCCGGATGCGGGCGAGATCTTCCTCTTCGGCGAGCCCGTCCACGCGTTGTCGGAGCGGAAGCTCCTCGCGCTGCGCCGGAGGGCACCCTACCTGGTGCAGGGACCGGCGCTGCTGGACTGGTTGACCCTCGAGGAGAACGTGGCGCTCGCCGCCCCCGGAGCGCCGGAACGGGTGGCCGAGGCGCTCCGTCGGGTCGGCCTGGACAGGTGGGCGCAGCGGTATCCGGCCGAGCTCGGCCCCGGGCTCCGCAAGCGCGCCGCGATCGCCCGAGCCCTGGTGCTGGAGCCCACACTCCTGGTGCTGGACGAGCCGACCACCGGTCTGGACCGGCCCGCGACGCGCCAGGTCTCCGAGGTGCTACAGAAGCTCAAGCAGGAAGGACTTGGAGCCGTCGTGGTGTCGCACGATTATCCCCTGCTCGGAGAGCTCGCGGATCGGGTGATCCTCGTCACTGGCCGCGGAGACGCGCGCGTGTACCCCACGCGAGAAGCCTTCCTCCGGTCGACCGATGAGGACGTTCGCGAGCTCCTCGCGCCGCTGGAGGCAGAGGTGGGAATCGATGGATGAGCGGCGGTTGGAGATCAAGGTCGGAGCATTCCTGCTGGCGGGCATCGTCGGCGTGCTCGGACTCCTCTGGCTCATGGGCGAGTTCCAGTTCGCGAAGGCGGCGGCGCTGGACGTGCTCTTCAGCCACACGGGCAACGTGGTGAAGGGCGCGCCGGTGAAGCTGGGCGGCGTCCAGGTCGGACGCGTGGAGGAGATCTCGCTCGACCTCCAGCGTCGGGACGAGCAGGGCCAACCGCTCCCGGTGGGGATGAGGCTGTCGCTGGAGCCTGCCGCGCGCGACGTGCTGCACCAGGATGCGCTGGTGACGGTCGCCACGGTGGGACCGCTGGGCGAGCCCTACCTGGAGCTGTACCCGGGGGCCCCCTCCTCTCCGCTCCTCCCCCCGGGGCAATCCGTCCGGGGAATGGACGCGCCGCGCCTCGACTTGATCGCCCTGCGGCTCTCGACCTTCCTGGACTCCGCCAGCCAGGTGCTCGACGAGAACCCCGAGGCGCTGGGGACGATCGTGACGGGCGTGTCCGGGCTCACGAAGAACGTCGATGCGGTGCTGAGCGAGAACCGGGAGGACATCCGCGTGCTCACGGGAGAGCTGGCGAAGGCGGCGAAGGATCTCCGGTCCCTGGCGGAGCTCGCGCGGCAGAACCTCCAGCCGGGCAGCAGGGGTGATCGACTGCTCGACGATGCCACCGTCACCGCCCGGGCGCTGCGCAACGACGTTCCCCAGCTCTCCGGGGACGCCCGACGGCTGCTGGCCCGACTCGCGCAGTTCTCCGAGCAATTCACCGAAGAGGACGCCCAGAGACTGAAGGTAGCGATCGAGAAGTACAGCGCTGCGGGCGAGAAGCTGGAAGGCCTGGCCACCCGGGGTGAGCGGCTGCTCGCGCAGATCGAGGCGGGCGAAGGGACGCTCGGGCAGATCCAGAAGGATCCGCAGCTGTACCAGGACGTGAAGGCGCTGGTGGAGGATCTTCGCAAGCACCCCTGGAAGATCCTCTGGAAGGACTAGCGCCGGCTCAGTACTTCACGCCGGCCGCGGCCGCCTCGCTCTTGATCGAGCCGGTGATCAGCGCGTCGAGGTTGTTCTCTCCCTCGGTGACCGGCGCCGCCGAAGGCACCGCCGGCTTCGACGCGACGCCCCGTCTGGCCAGGGCGTCGGCCCCCTTCTTCCATTCGGAATCGTCGACCACGCCCGCGGCCTCGTACGTCTCGCCGGCACGCGTGAGCACCGTGGTCCGCGAGCCATCCGCCCGTGAGACGACCTGACGGTAGGTGAGGAAGTCGAACGCGCCGCCGCTTCCCTGGGCCACGGTCCGGAACGCGAGCTCCGCATCGGAGGCGAGCCCACTGCAGCCAATCGCGGTGACCTTGATCCGCTGCTGCCGCGCGCGCGAGGCCAGGGTCTGCATGGACGGCTGACCCTGGTACTGCTTGGGTCCTGCATCGCCGATGAGGAAGACAAGGCGGGTCACCCGACGATCCTGATCCCAGTTCATCCGGTCGATCGCGTACGAGAGCGCCTCCGCGACGTCCTCCGGTTCGTCCCCGCCTCCATCCGCCTGCAGCGCGTGGATGTGCCGGGCAAAGCCGTTCACGTCGCGCGAGAGCGACACCGGCCGAATCACGTAGTCGTCGCCGCGGTCCCGGAACGCCACCATCCCGAATCGGACGTCGGGCTTCGGCTGACCACTCGAGATCTCGGAGACCATCGCGTGGAGCCGCTGCTTCACCACGTCGATCTCGTCACCCATCGATCCGGTGGTGTCGATTGCGAAGACGACGTCGATCCGGGGCCTTGAACACTGCTCGGGGCAGCGCTTCTGTGAATCGTTGGCGGCAGCTGTGGTCGCCAGGGTGACGACGGCGAGTGCGAGTGCGGCGGTTGAGGTGCGCTTCATCGGGAACTCCTCCAGGCGTGGTGGAGGTGTGAACGCGCGAGGCCGATGAAGGATCTACCGGGCTGGTATCCAGAACAGGCGCGCACATCGACGGTCCCTCTGGGACGTGCCCTGCAGGCGCGTTCTGGATACCTCGTCGCCGAGGGCGCGACGGTCACATCGGCTCGGGGGCCGGACGCACCCACACATTC
>JBAWAM010000197.1:0-5187 GCA_049589315.1 Myxococcaceae bacterium | reverse complement strand
GAGCGCCGCAGGTACTCTGAGACCTTGTCGTAGAGGTCCTGCTCCTCGGCGGAGGGCGCGAAGTCCTCCACGATGCTGCGGCGGTTGGTGTAGCGGACGTACTCGCGGACCTGCCGGCGCAGCGTGCGGTGGACCACCTGGCCCAGCCGCTCCTTCAGCTCGCGCGAGGCGTCCTCCTTGAGGCCGCCGATCTCCGGATCCGGCTGGTAGCGCGAACGGAACGCGTGCTCGGGCCCCAGGATCTGCTCGTCGAGGAACGAGAGCAGCCCGAACAGCTCCATCAGGTCGTTCTGCAGCGGCGTCGCGGTGAGCAGCAGCTTGGGGCGGTCCTTCAGCGCCATCTTCAGCTGCTTGCCCATCTTGTTCGAAGCCTTCCACGCGTTGCGCAGTCGGTGGGCTTCGTCGATCACCACCAGGTCCCACGGGATCTGCGCGCACATCTCCGCCCTGTTCGCGGCGAACTGGATGGAGCAGATCACCGGAACAGGCCGATCGAAGACGTTCCCGCTGGCGCGCACCGAGCGGCCGTCCACGACGATCGCGTCGACGTCGAACTTCTCCTTGAGCTCCGCCTGCCACTGCGCCCGCAGCGTCGCCGGCGCACAGATCAGGATGCGGCTCTTGCCCTCGGCCACGAGCTGCCCGAGGACGATGCCCGTCTCGATCGTCTTCCCCAGGCCGACCTCGTCCGCGAGCATGCAGCCGCCCCGCGAGAGGGACTCCAGCGCGAAGTTCGCGGCCTCGACCTGGTGCGGGTTCATGTCCACCCGCGAGTCGGAGAGGGAGGACGCGAGCCGGCTCTGGCTGTCGCCTCCCTTGACCGTGAGCTCCTCCACGAGCAGCCGCTCGTGGAAGCGCGTCAAGGTCCTATCGTGGTGCTGTCCCCCCGCGTCCATCTCCCGCTCCCGCCTCAGATCCCTCGCGACACCTGCCAAATGCACTGACCTCCCGAAGTCGGAAACCGGAGGCATTCTGATCCTCGTCCAATGTCTGTAAAGCCCCCCTCGGCAGAGGCCGGTAAATCGGCCTCTGCGCGATCGGGCACGCTTCTTTCCAGCGGCGTTTTTGCGACCCGGACCCCTCCCGCGGCACGCGCCCTGGGTCAAGTCAAGAAAGCGGCCGGGGACCGATTAGAGGAGTCCGCGCGACTTGATCCGCAGGTACTCGTTCACCGCCGCTGCGCCGAAGCGGGAGGCGGGGGCGCGAATCGCCAGGGCCCCCGCGTTCCGCAGGCGCGCGGTGGTCCGGCGATACTCGTCT
Source organism: Myxococcaceae bacterium (assembly GCA_049589315.1). Classification (GTDB taxonomy): domain Bacteria; phylum Myxococcota; class Myxococcia; order Myxococcales; family Myxococcaceae; genus JBAWAM01. The sequence goes on along the minus strand of JBAWAM010000197.1, from coordinate 3,927 downwards.
TCCAGTCGCGTCGCGGTCTGTCGGACGTAGGCGCCCTGCACGTCGACGGGGTCGTCGATCGCCGCGCGCGCCACGTCCTCGTCGAGCAGGGAGACCACGAGCGGCAGGTGTCGCGGCCGCAGCGCGAGGGTCCGGGTCAGCACGGCGCTCGTCGTGTCCGGATCCTGCAGATCGGTGAAAAGCACGCAGAGCGTCCGCCGGTGGTGCCGCGCGAAGGCGAGGTCGACGGCCTTGCCGAAGTCGCTCTCCTCGAACGAGGCCTCGATTCGATACAGCGCGCCGGTGATCGCCCTCAGGTGATCGGCGCCCTTGCGAAGTGGCAGCAGGGTCTTCACCTCCTGCGCGAACGCCACCACGCCGACCAGATCTCCGCGATCCAGCGAGAGCTTCGCGACGCGCAGGGCCGCGTCGACGGCGTGATCCAGCTTGCGTCTTCCCCCGACGACGCCGGCCATGTGCCGACCGCAGTCGAGGAACAGCAGCACGGGCTGGTTCCGCTCGGGTTGATGGACGCGGACCATCGTGCGCGAGCGGCGCGCGGTCGCTTTCCAGTCGATGTTCCGGAAATCGTCTCCCGGGCGGTAGTCGCGCAGGGTGTCGAACTCGGTGCCATCGGAGGGGCGGCGGACGGTGCGCTCGGCGGGGGATTGCTGCTCGACCGCGAGCTCCAGGGCCTCCCGGGTGAGGGCGGTGAGGTCGGGGTAGACCTTGACGCCTTGGGTCAACGGACAGCGGACCTGGCGCGCGCACAGGCCAAGCGGCCCGATCAGCCGGACGTGGACGTCGCCGAACCCGAGATCGCCGCGCGTGGGTGGAAGGACGCGGAGCTCGAGCGAGGTCCGCGGACGATCCAGCGAGAGGGAGAAGGGTTGTCGATGTCCTTCGACCTGGACGCCCGGAGGGAGGGTGTCGCGGAGCTCGCCTGTGACGGCGCCACGAACACCGGGCGAGAGCTCCAACTCGAGGGACACCTTGTTCCAGATGCCGGAGGAGAGGACGGGCTCGACCTCTCGACGGATGCGGAGGGCGCTGGAGCGCGGTGCGCTGATCCAGTCGAACACGCACAGCAGAACGACGGCGAGGTCGACGGCCAGGGCTGCCCAGATGAACGACGGGGCGAAGAACGTCAACACTGCGGGGAGGAGACCGGCCGCGAAGATCCCCACGGCCAGTGGGGTCGGCACGGGTCGACCCATCACCGCGGAACCTGCACCCGGTCCAGCGTCTGGCGGATCACGTCGTCGGGGGTGATGCCTTCGACCTCGGCTTCCGCCTTGAGCACGAGCCGGTGATTCAAGACGCTGGGGCACACGTCCTTCACGTCATCCGGCGTGACGAACGCGCTCCCGTTCAGCGCGGCCCGCGCCTTCGCCGCGGCAAGCAACGCCTGCGCCGAGCGCGGCGACGCGCCCAGCCTCACCCGCGGGTTCTGCCGGGTCTCGCGGATGAGCGCCACCACATAGCTGAGGATCGATTCATCGCAGCGCACCGTGGCGGCGCTCTCCCGCAACGTCGACAACGCGTCGGAGTCCAGCACGCGCTCGAGCTGGGCGGCGAAGCCGCGGCGCTGGTGCGTCGCGCGCAGCATCTCCAGCTCAGCGTCGCCGTCCGGATAGCCCACGCGGATGCGCATCAGGAACCGGTCGAGCTGCGCCTCGGGGAGGGGATAGGTCCCTTCGAGCTCCAGCGGGTTCTGCGTGGCCACCACGAAGAAGTCCGGGTGGAGCCCGTGGGTCTTTCCGTCGATGGTGACCTGCCGCTCCTCCATCGCCTCGAGCAGCGCTGCCTGCGTCTTGGGCGGCGTGCGGTTGATCTCGTCTGCGAGCAGGATCTCGGTGAAGACCGGCCCCTTCACCAGGGTGAACACGCCCTGGTCGGGCCGGAACACGCTGGTGCCGAGGATGTCCGTCGGCATGAGGTCCGGCGTGAACTGCACGCGGTGGAACTCGAGACCGATCGCCTGTGCAAGCGTTCTCGCCAGCAGCGTCTTGCCCGTCCCCGGCACGCCTTCGAGGAGCACGTGGCCCCGGGCGAGGAAGGCGGTGAGGAGATCGGCGACGACCCGTTGCTGCCCGACCACCACGGAGGTCAGCGCTGCGTCCAGTCTTCCGAGGGCGTTCATATCAGGTGGGTCTTTCCCTGGAGCCCATCAACGTGCCGCCCAGTGCGACCGCCTCGGTGAGGAGCGCAAGGAACACGCCGAAAGCGGGTTTTGAGCGCGCCATGGTTTCGTCGCTGGTCAGCGACAGCACCTGTTCGGAGTCCCAGCTCGCCTTGATGAACACCAGCGCCCAGGCGATCGCGAAACCCACGCTCGCGAGCTGAACCAGCCACAGCATGGCAGGGGCGAGGTTCGGGAGCGATCGCCCAACCCGAACGCCCACGGTCGTCATGGTCAGGACCGAGGCGATGATCGCCGGCAGGCCGAACGACATCAGCCCGACCACCTCGCCTTCGTCGCGGGTCTCCTTCCACGGGAAGAACGCCCACAGCACGGTGAGCGCGGAGCCGACGAAGGCGAGCTTGTCGGACGTGTTGAGCCCGGAGATGAACGCCTTCATATCGGCGAACAACCGCTCGGGGCTGGTGAAGGGCTCGTGCAGCGCAAACGCGCTCTCCACCTCGTCGATGTGCCTGATGTCGGTGACTTCGGGCGCCGCGCTCGCAGCACCCGCGCTGCGGCTCACCCGCCGGACGCCGGGGCGCCTGCCGGACCCTGGCGTCGAACGCCTCGGACCCGGCTCGGGACGACGCGCCTGGGTGGGCTCGTCGGCCTGGAGCTCGTCGTCCGCCTCAGGTGGATTCGCCGAGAGGAACGACGCGTCGATGATGTGATCGCACGAGGGACAGATGGAGGTCCCATCCGCCACCGTTGCGCCGCAATGCGGGCAGTTCAGGGGGGCGCTCCTTCACAGCAAGAGAACGGGCGCATTCTCGACGTCGCGCACCGGCGGGTCAACGTCGACGCGCGCTCGCAGCATCTGGATACGCGCGGGATTCTGGCCTACACGCCCCGCCATGTCCCCCTGGTCCCGCGTCCTGTGGTCCGCCTGTATCCTGGCCTGCGCCCTGACTTCCGGTGGGTGCCAGCAGCAACGCAGGGGGCCGGTTGCCAACGCCCAGAAGGCCCCGACCGAGCTCGAGCAGATCGAGGCGCTCGAGCACCGGCGTTCGCTCGGGAGCGGGCAGCTGGCCCATTGGGCGCTGACGTCTCCCGATGCTGAAATCCGGACCCGCGCCCTGCGCGCGCTCGCACGCATCCAGGCGCCGCAGACCGCGGAGATCATCGCGAGCGCGCTCGAAGACCCGGAGCCCGTGCCCCGGTCCGAGGCCGCGTTCGCGGCCGGCGTGCTGGGCACCTGGAGCCCTCTGCCAGAGGCGGTTCGGGATCAGCTGGTGGAGAAGCTGCTCGTCGCCGAGGCGAAGGAGACGGCGCTCCCGGTTCGCCAGGCACAACTCGAGGCGCTGGGGACGATCGCCACTTCCGCCGCGGTGGAGAGGCTTGTCGAGCGGCTGCAGGGGAGTTCTCCAGAGCTCCAGGCGCAGGCGGCGATGTCGCTGGGCCTCGCGGCGCGGCGCGGCGCGCCGCTTCCGCCGACGGCCATCACGGCGCTGTCGTCCCTGGTGAGGGCCGAGGACTCCCCGGCCGGACGCTTCGGGGCGGCCTACGCGCTGGCGATGAGCAAGCTGTCCTCGGCGCGTCCGGCGCTCCTCCTCTGCATGCAAGACGAGCAGTCGGAAGTCCGGCTCCTCTGTGCGCGCGGTCTGGGCGACGCGGGCACCGACGCCGACGCGGTCACGCTCGGCAAAGGGATGGAGGACGCCGACTGGCGCGTGGCCGTGGAAGCGACCCGTGCGCTGGCGAAGCTGGCCGGGCGCTGCACGGGCGCATCGTGTCCCGCCCTCGACGCGCTGGCTGGCCTGACC
>JBAWAM010000196.1:0-4753 GCA_049589315.1 Myxococcaceae bacterium | reverse complement strand
GGGTGGAGGCGTCGGTGGCGCTGGCGTAGGCGCGGCGGGTGGAGGCGTCGGTGGCGCTGGCGCAGGAGGAGGCGCGGGCGCAGCCGGTGGTGGCGCAGGAGGCGCAGGAGGAGGTACGGCCACCTCCCCACGTGCCCCCTCTGTCGCCTCGGGCGGAGGCGGTCTGCTCCTTTCGCCGGCTGCGGAAATGATGGTCTCCGCAGGAACGATGTTTCCGACCTGGTTTCCGCCCACCTGCACGGCCTCACCGGCCTTCAAAAAGAACGGAGGAGCCCTCGGTGTGACCGGCTCCACGAGCAGTGTGCCTTCATCAACCCAGAACGTGGCGAGGTTCTTCGGGTCCTCGTAGAGCACGCGGAAGGAAGTGCCACGAACGCCGGCCACCGCAGTCGGAGTCGAAACTTCGTAGTCGGCCGGGACGCCCGCGGGCAGACTCGAGTGTGAGCTCACCTCCCCCACTCGCAGCCAGATCCGAGTCTTCTCTCCCACGGGATCGACATCGACGTAGCTCATCGGCTGTATCAACACGGTGGAACCGCTCTTGAAGCGGAGCGTCGCCTCCGCCTTGAACCCCGTATGCACACGGACGTGGCCTGCGAGGTACATCCCCTCCTTCGCGGGTCCCCACGCTCCGCCACCGGTCTGGACTTCGACCTTGCCCTTCAGCCCGGTGAGTTGGAGGCGATCGGGGACGTCCATCACCGACGGGGGAGGCGCCGGATGTGGGCCGCAGGTGACCATGCGAAACCCGAGTCCCTCGGTTGCCTCACTCAAGGTGACGGTTGCCACGCCGTCCACCGCGTCGATGCGCTTGCCGGTAACGCCTTGAGTCACATAGCCGAGGTGTGCGTTCGCCGCGGTCGCCGTCACCTGATAGGTCCCGGGCGGAAGCTTCAACGTCGATCCCTGCCCTCCGCCCGAGTTAATCGTATGCGGTCCGATCTTCACTGTGACGTTCGGCATGTACGAGAAGGGGTCGTTGGGATCGGCGGTGCAGGACTGGGTCGTGACGACGTTGACGTTCACCGTCGCCGGCCCGGCAGGCGTCACAGGCGCCTGGCAACCGCACTCGATGGGCAGCCAGTTCGTGTCCCCACCCAGGGCCTGCACCCATTTCCCGGCGAGGGCGATGAAATCCTCGTGCTTCATCGGCGGCGGCTCCTCGTCCAGCGGCAAACTGAGGTGTCCGCGCAAGCCCTGGAAGCCGAGCTTCACGCGGGCATCGATTCGCAGATGGTCGAGGAATTGCTGACTCGTCATCCGGCTCCGCTTCATCGCGACGCAGAGCTCCTGATCCGGAAGGGCGCCCCACTTGAGCCCGGTCGTCATCCCCTGGCGCCACTGCTGCTGCTCGGGATCCTGAGACAGGGTCGGCGCTGCGTCGTGGCAGTTCACACTGCTGCAGGTCGCCCATTTCGTCTCGATGACCTGTTCCTCGTCGAAGGCGGTGCCGCCGAAGTGCCCAGAGCCCTTCGTGAAGACGTCCATGCCCCCGTGACAGTTCGCGCAGCGAGGATGCCGCAGCACTGGCTTCATCTGCTCGAAGAGCTTCGCGGCGGCCTGCACCTGCTCCGGAGTGATGTTGCAAGGCTTCGCGGCGGGATCCGGCTGGGCTGGTTCCCCCTGGGCGAGCACACCCACGGCAACCACCGTCACGAAGAGGAACCCGAACAAGGCGACGACGGCCCACCTCTTCATGCGGGTCCTCCACGGTCAGACTGCCAGCGGCGGAGCAAACGGTGGGATGGCTTCGCGCGCCGGCAAGTGACCCTGGCCGAGTGAGGGGGGCGCCGAAGTTCCTCCTGATGCAGGCATCCTGCGCTGGAGCCGCAAACAAACGATTTCCAGGAAACTGTTCGGCCTCGAAACTCGGTCCGTCGGACCTGAGGGGGATGACTGCTGATCGTACGCGCTGTGCGCATCTGGTCTGACTGATTGCAATCGTTCGATGTGATGGCCATTCGTGCTGCGCTGCTCAGGATCGAGGTGCACATGCACGTGAGCCTGTCGGAGCAGGACTGGGCGCGAGCGCTCGTATCAGCACTGTGTCTTCTGTCCGGGGCTCAGTTCGGTTGTGCTCCCACCGACGACGCGGCAGCCGGGTATTGCGACCTCGAAGAGCCCGCAGCGGAGGGCGTCCTGTTGCCCGTCGCGTCTCAGCCCCAGGTGTGCTCGCAGTGGTGCTGGGCGACGACGCTGGCCATGGTCGCGAACTACTACGGGCGCAGCGACGTCACCCCGTGCGGAATCGTGTCGGCCTTCGACCAGGCCGACTGCTGCGTTCCCTACGCGTGCCAGACCTCATGCAACCATCCCGGCCCGCCAGACATCCTCCCCTGGCTCGGGCTCTCCGGAATCCACCTGATGAGAGCCCTGACCGAGGATGAAACCCAACTCGAGATGACCAACGGCCGCCCGATCATCGTTCACTTCGCGGGGCCCCAGGTGAACCACGTGATCATCGTGAACGGATTCGTGCCTGCATCCAGCGCGGGTCCGGCGCTCTACCGCATCATCGACCCGCTGAACTGGAGCGATCCATGGGCCTCCGGCGTGCATCCCTACGTCGCCGATCTGCCCTACCAGGCGCTCAGCTTCGGTCCGGACGGCCAGAGTCCCTGGATTGGCACATACCTGCGGCTCTCGCCTCGTGAGGACGGCTGCAGTCCCGTCACGAATCCAGACTGCGAATGCCGGACCTGAGTCGCCCTCAGCAGAGCGAACAGTGCGAGCCGGACGAGTGCGCGAAGGTCCGGGGCAACACGCATGCGAGCGGGCAAGAACTCTTGCGACGAGTCACGATGGAGGTGCTGCGCCAACGCACTGGCCGTTCACTTGATTGCCCCAGCCTACGGTCGCCGCCTCTCCTTTGTAGGTGCTCCCATCTCCCGCCAGTTCGAGGTGAACGGTGCCGGTGTGGCCCTCGCTGCTGACCCAGTTCGCGTCGAGCGCCCGACCCGTGACGGTGCCCTCGATGGTTCCGGGAAGTACGGTCCCTTCATAGCTACCCGTGACCCTGGCTCCGTCCTGCTTCAGGACCATCTGCCCGAAGATGTTGTCGGACCATTTGCCGGTGAAACCGTTGCAGCCCGCCGGAGTCGCAGTGCCGGCCTGCCCGGCACCGCCTAGCGCAGCCCCGGACGGGGCGGCACCGTCCGGACGCACGACGCCCGAAACCGCGAACGTCGCGTTCGGTACCGGCGCAGGTACCGCATCCTTGAGCCAGCAGCGGGATTTGGGTCCTTGCACGCCGGGGCGGACATAGGTCCAGGCACGGCAGCGCTGTTCGTTCTGACAAGCGGCCGCGCAGGCTGCGGCATTCTGCGCCACGTCCCCGTCTTCGAACTCGAAGTTGAGAATGTCGCTGCCGGGCCGGTCGATGTCGTACTCGAACCCTGCCGTGGGCGGAGCCGTAGCGGTCGCAGTTGGAGGCGTGGGTGTCGCAGGCGGAGGCGTGGGCGTTGCTGGAGTAGGCGTAGCCGTCGCAGGTGGAGGCGTGGGCGTTGCCGGAGGAGGCGTACTTGTCGCGGGCGGAGGCGTGGGTGTTGCCGAAGGAGGCGTAGCTGTCGCGGGCGGAAGCGTGGCCTTTGCCAGAGCCGGCGGGGGCGGCGCTGAGGGAGCTGCCTGGATCGGTCCGACCCGATCGGGAGAGACCTGCACCTGCGCACCCGCGTTCAGATCAAACGGGGCCAGCGCCGGGTTCAGTGGCACGACCTCCAGGCTGCCTTCGTACACGGTGATGGTGACGACCTTGGACTGGTCGTCATTCGCAAAGCTGAAGTGTGTCCCCTTGATGGTGCTCACCGTGCCGTCAGTTACGGTGAACTTGCCCCTCGTCTTCTTCTTGCCCTCATCGTGCGGAAGGAAGAACGTGATGATGCCCTTCACGACGCGGATGCTGCTTTCCGCCCAGCTCTGCGGTCGGGGACCAAGACTGCTCATCGGCTGAATCGGGCCGATCTTGAGGTGCGTCACTTCCTTTCCGCTCTGCTCGACGACCACCGTCCCCCCCTCGAGCCATGTGAGCTTCGCATTCCCGATGATACTGAGTTCATCGCCGTCCCTGAGTGGCGCCCCCAGGTAGCCATCGAGCCTCTGGCCCTTCCGGGTGATGGTGATCCGGCCGCCCTCCTGGATGGTTGCTCGCGCTCTCGGCAGTCCGCTCGGGTCGCAGGTGAGCAGCCGCACTTCCCAGTGTTCTTGCGCCGCGGTCACGTTGACCTTCGCGAGGCCACTTTCAGGGGGCGGGATGCGCATGACGATGCCCGCCGGCGCAACCCAACCAAACCGCTCGTGTGGATCCTGCAGATCGTCCGCTGTCACTGCGTACTCGCCGGGAGGAACCTGAAGCTTCGCGGTGCCGGACTTGTCCGTCTGCACCGTGTGGGTTCCGATCTGAACGAACACGCTGGGATAGGGCTCGACCTTGTCATTCGGGTCGTCCGAGCAAGATTTGGTCGTCACGATTGTGACGGCGCTCGTCCCGAAGGTGGCCTGGCCTTGAGCCCGGGCGACCTGGTCGAACACGGAGCTTGCGATGCCAGCGACAGCGAGGAGAAGAAGAAGTCCGCGCGCCTTCCGATGATTCATGTGACGCCTCATACGTGCCGCAGCACGGCGCATCTCGGCTCGAGGGTCGATCAACTGTGGCGTACCCGGCGCGTCCGAGAACCCAGCACCTCACGTGGGCATGTGCCTCGCCAGGGACAAGGGGCCACGACGCGTTGGCTGGTCGGCCGCAATCACGCACGCA
>JBAWAM010000195.1:0-1690 GCA_049589315.1 Myxococcaceae bacterium | reverse complement strand
GATCCGGGCCACGCCGAAAATCAGCGTGAACCCGACCGCGAGCATGGCGTAGATGGCGCTGCTGACGGCGCCGACGATCAGGATCTCAAGCAAGTGAAGTCCGGTGCATCAGTTTCCCGACCCGCAGGGCATCAAGACGACGCAGCTTACTTCTTGATCCAGGCCGGGTAGAGGAACTCGGCGGTGCGCATTTCCTTCGGATAGACCACCTCCCGCTTGCAGCCATCGCGCCACTGGGCGATCAGGAACGCCGGGCCCTTGTACCCCGGGGTGGCCGGCTTGACGTCGTGGGTCTCGTCGAACTGGATGGTTCCCGGAATGCCGACGTAGTCGGTCTTTTCCAGCTCCTTGATCACCTTGTCGGGCTCGGTGCTGTTCGCGCGCTTCACGGCATCCGCATAGATGTAGACCGCATCGTTGGCGCCGAAGGCGGTGTACACCGGCGCGCGGCTGGTGCGCTTGCGGAACTCGTCGAAGAACGGGATCGTCTTGGGCGTCAGGGGCGCGCGCACCGCGAAGTTGGCAGCCATTTCGCCCACCGACTTGCCGCCGATGCGCTCGCAGAAGTCGCCGTCCATGCTCTTGACGTCGATGCCGCCGTAAGGCATGGGGAAACGCGAGTCGTACCACTGCTTGGCGAAGATGTCGCTCGAGGCGTGCGACAGCACGACGATCATGTACTGTGCGCCCGAATCCTTGAGCTTGGAGAACAGCGGCGAGAAGTCGGAGGTCTGGGCATCGAAGAATTCGGTCGCGCGTACGTCGGCGCCGGCCTCGGTGGCGCCCTTCTTGAGCAGCGGCACCAGGTCCTGCACCCACTTGGCGTTCTCGCCGACGATGGCGATCTTGCTGATCCCGAGTTCGCCCTTCACGAAGGTCGAGATGAAGCCGGTGAGCTGGCGCGCCTGGTGGCCGGCGTGCAACGGCCCCACGCGGAACACGTATTTGTAGTTGTCGTAGTCGGTCTTGACCTTGGCCTGGATCGAGGGCGAAGCGGCGCCGACACCGAGATAGATCGTCTTGGCGGCCGAGATGTGCGGCAACTGGGCCAGCGTGACGCCGCTGGTGTAGCCGCCCACCAGCACATCGACCTTTTCGTCGGCCGTGAGCTTCTTGATGGCACTGATACCGGTCTCGGGATTCTCGGTTTCGTCGGCCACCACCATTTCCAGCTTGCGACCGAGCACCCCACCCTTGCCGTTGATGTCGTCGATCGCCATCTTGATCGAGTCCTGCGTATCGCGGCCGACCTGCAGCTGCATCGCAGTCGGCACGCCGATGCGGATCGGCTTGTTGGCCTGGGCCATTGCCAGCGGGGCCGCCAGGCCGAGCGCTGCGCAGACCGCACCGACCAGGAAGGCGGATCGCTTCATGCGCAGACCCGAAAGGATATTGAACGCTGCGAGATTCATGGCGGCCTCTGGGGTGAGTTGCAACAGCCGCCAGTGAAGCCAATTTCGCGCGACGGGCCTATAGGGACTATCCCGGCGTCGGTCGCCGGCGAGACATTCGGCTGGGTTTCACCCGCCGGGAAGGCAATGGCGCCCTCTCCCGTCGAGCAACGGCAACATGTGCCCTGGTCGACCGGCGAGGATGGGCCTTGCCTGCAGAGGCTCGACGGCAAGCGCCCCCGCGTGGCTTCAGCGCCAGCCGGCGGCGATGCCGAAGATGTCGACCCGGAACGCGCGGT
>JBAWAM010000194.1:0-7543 GCA_049589315.1 Myxococcaceae bacterium | reverse complement strand
AGCGCCCGCGCTAGGTCTCGCGGAGCTTCGCCTTCCCCTCGTCCGTCACCTTCACCTTGAACCCGGTGCCGCAGTAGTTGCAGAGCAGCTCGTCTCCGTCGCCGAAGTCGACCGGGTTGTTCGCGTTACACGACGGGCAGTCGAACTCCTTGAAACGCGTCGACGACCCACCTTTGCCCGCGTCCTTCTCGTCGTCGTCGAAATCCATGTGCTGCGGCTTCAGCGAGGACATTCCGTTCTCCCGTTCACCAGCGATTGAGGAAGTCCGCGAGGTCCGCGCCCGCTGCCTTCCGGGACATATGCAGCTCGTTCAGATGTGCGCCCAGCGCCGGAACGTCACGGATCAGCGCGGCGACAGTCTCGCGCGAGAACTCCACCACCTCGACGTCGCCGCGCGCCTGGGCCGTCTGGCCGCGCGAGGCAGAGAGCCCGAGCACCTCCCCTTCTCCGACCACGTCGCCCTTGCGCGCGGCGCAGATCTCCAGCGCGTCCTCTCCCGTCCCGACGAACATCCGGACCTCTCCCTTGAGGACCAGCACGAGGGTCGAACCGGGCTCACCTTCGATGAAGACCCGGGCCTGATCGGCGAACCTCTTGCCGGTCCCCTGGGACATCAAGTTACGGACGACGTCCTCGCCCAGGATTCGGACGAAAGGGGCGGTCCGCAACTCATCATCCCCGAGCACACGCTCATCGAGCTGGACCCGCTTGAGCCCGAGCCGAAGCACGGGCGTCATGTCCGGCGCATCGCGGTTCTGATTCACCGGGCCTCCACCTCCGCAACCGGAAGCGTGCGGTAGCGCTTGTCGATCTCGTCCATCAGTTCGAAGAAGGCGTCGCCGTAGGGCACTGCATCCTCCCACGTGTAGCCTTTCCTATTGATATAGAAATTTCCAGCCACACATTCGCGCTCGAACCCGGACTGGCTGCCTATTGACTTTCCGTTCTCGTCGCTTTCGCGGCAGTCGCGGGCGCCGGTGGTGCGGTGGACCCAACAGCAGCGGCCGCTGGGAAAGACCATGATCATCGGCCGGAAGTTCACGTTGCCGTCCTTCATGTAGGCATCTGCCATCAGGGCGGTGCTGACGAAGCCGGCTGGGGCCGCGCCGTAGCCGTGCAGGAAATACTGCACCGGGTAGCGCTTGTCCTGGTTCTCCTCGAGCTCATACCCGGGGGGAAGATAGATCGCGTACTCGCGCTTTCCGCCGAGGAGCGCGGAGTCGTAGGACTCGATGCGTTCGCGTTCCGCATAGGCCAGCCCGGAGAACGGAGTGGTAGGTCGCTCCAGCTTCGGCCATTGGGCGCCGACCCAGTTGAACAGCGAGGAGATCCGCTCCACCGTCTGCACCGTGGTCCCCACGTGATCCCCGTCTCCCACCACCCGGTCCTGATCCGACGGCGCATCCTTCCCATAGAGAACGGTGAGGTTCGCCGGCGCAGAGCTCCAGCGCGCATGCCACGGTCTGTACCGGCCGTTGCGATCGATCACCCCCGGGATGTCGTGGAAGTCGCGGTAGAGCGCCGTCGACTCGGGCCGGAGGTGCCTGACCAGTCCGTGGATCTGTTTCGACCCGAGGCCGAAGTTGAACAGGTCGCGGATCCCGCCATCCAGCAGGAAGTTCACCCGTGCCCGCCCTGCCGGATCGAGCCTCCGGTAATTCGCCCGAGCGTCGTACGCAAGCAGGGCCTTCCGGCCGCCGCTCAGGTCGTAGGCCCCGTTTCCCTCTCCCGAATCTCCCGTCGCTGGAACGCCGTCGAGCCCGTGATCACGGAACGGCTCACCGTCCTCCCAGAGCCAGTTCTGCTCGGTGCCCAATGGGTTCGAGTCTGCATCGTAGTTGTCGCGGTTGGGGTCGACGGCGCCGGGAGACGCCGTCTGCGAGCAGCCGCCCCTCCCGTCCTCGAACGCATCGGCGCAGCCGTCGGCGCCCACGTCGTCGTGGCGCTCGAAGCCGTTGTTGATCACCGGCTCGCCGTAGTCGCGTCGGCCATTTCCGTTCATGTCCAGCGCGAGCGCCACCGTCAACGGCTCCCTCGCCACTCGACACGCGTCGACCCGGCCGGCGTGGTTCAACATGAGCAGCGGGTGGTCGGTGCCGTTCGCCCGCTGGGCCCCACCCTTGTCCTTGCAGAAGGTCTCGGCGAAGGCGGCCACCACCGAGGGCTGCAGCGGCTGGGCGACGTTCGCCGGGTCCGAGCAGAAGTCCACGAGCGTCCCATCTGCCCTGCACACCCAGGTCGGCGGCTCGCCGTCACAGAACGTGATCGCGTCGTACTTGCCATCCGGGTTGAACTCCGCGTTGCGCAGGTTCTTCACCACCGTGGGCTTCGAACAGAAGTCGGCGGGAGGCCGGCGCAGCCGCTCCACCGGGACACCCGGCGGCGCAAAGGGCGACTCGGGGTTGTCGTAGATCAGGTTCCCATAGGCGAGCGTCAGATCGGTGAACAGGTCCAGATACGTCCCCCGGTCGAAGGTGCCGCCGTTGTTCGTGTACGCCCAATGGTTGAAGTGCTGCACGCGCTCCCAGTGGATGGGTGTGGTCATCCGCGCACACGCCCTGATCGCCACGGGATCGTTCAGCTTCGCCGGGTCCTGCGCCATCAGCGCTTCGAGCGCGTCGCGGGAGCAGAAGCCGCCCAGGTGGAAGGAATCGATCGTCCGGAGGAGCAGCGCCGCATCCAGAGGGCCGCCGAGGATCGCGATCCCGTCGAAACGCTCCGGGCGCTGCAACCCCAGCGCGGCGGTGCCGATGGCGCCCATCGAGATGCCGGAGATCACCCGGTAGGTCGTCTTGACCTTCGCGGGCGGCGGCGGCGGCGGTGTCTGCTCCGGCTCGATCGGGGCGCAGCCGGACACGAACAGCGCCAGGACCACCGCAGTCAGTCGAAGGTGCGTTTCGGACAAAGGCTCGCTCCTGGTTCAGCCGAGCAGCATTGTAGGAAAATCGCGCATGAATGTCGGCGCGGCCGGATCGTCGGATACTCGTGTTTGCTGGGGCCAGGCCGGCTGTCTACATTCCCCGGACCCCAGAGGAGCGTCGGATGCCCAGGAACTCGAGAGTCCGAAGCGCGCTGAGTTTGGGAGGTCTGCTCCTCGCGACCGCCGCGTTTGCGCAGGGTGAGGAGCGGGTGTCCGCCTTCGGACCGGGTGAGGAATCGACGTACGAGATCTCGTACCTCGGCGTGACGGCTGGAACGGCGCGCATCACCGTCGGCGCAGAGAACCGGCAGTGGGGCGAGCAGGTCCTCCCCATCGTCACCCACGCGCGTTCGGAGGGCGTCGTCGAGCTCTTCCCGATCCGCGACAAGTTCGTCTCCTACTGGCAGCCGACGCAGGAACGATCCCTCGGAAACGACTTCTTCCAGGACGAGAACCGGGTGCGCCGCCGTCAACGGATGAAGTTCGACCACGAGAGCGGCCGCGCCACCGTGGTGAGGCAGAAGGAGGGCGGCGGCGAGCGCACGCACGACTACGACATCCAGTCGGGGACGGTGGACATCGCGGCCGCGATGTTCGCGTTGCGCAACAAGCCGCTCGAGGTCGGTCGTGAATTCGAGGTGCCCGTGTTCACGGGCGCGAAGAGCTTCACGCTGCGCGCAAAGGTCGAAGCCCGGGAGAAAATCTCGACGAAGCTCGGCACGCGCGAAGCCTTCCGCATCCGCGTGCAGACCGGCTTCGCGGGCAAGTTCGAATCGAAGCGCGATCTGACCGCGTACATGCTGACGGACGACACGCGCCTGCCCGTTCGGATCGAGGCGGACTTCGTGCTCGGCACCGTCGCCGCGGAGCTCCAGGACTACAAGGGGGGTCGGCGATACGCCCTCTCCCCTCTCCCTGGAAACGGAGAGGCATCAGGCGCGAAGGTGGAAACAGCGATCGCCCCGCCCGGGTAGCGGGGCGGCTGGAGGTGGAGTGAATCGGCGGGTCGGAAGGTGGGGAATGGGCGTAGCCGGAATCGTGGCGGTGGGCGCAGCGGCGCTGTTGTTCGCTGCCGAGGACGAATCAAGACCGACTGAAGCGAAGCAGCCAGCGCCCTGGGCGCGCGCCGTCTCGTCATTCGTGAAAGTGCGTCCGGGAGACTCCCCGGGTGGCAGCGCCAGGGCGCGCGTGTCGCTCGCACGCGGCGAATGCGAGGGGATCCAGATCTTCGCGGAACCCCCTGCCAGAAAGGTGGATGCGAAGGTCAGGCCGCTGCGAGGACCGGAGGCGAAGCTCGTGCCGCGGTTGTATCGCGAAGCTTTCATCCGCGTCGTCACCCCGTCCAATGCCGAGGGCCGAAACGGACTCTGGCCAGATCCCCTCATCCCCGTGCAGGACGCCTGGGCCGGCGAGCGGCGCAACGCGCTGCCATGGGACTCGACGGCGTCCGCGCCGCTCGTGCTCTATGTCGAGCTCTGCGCCCCCGGGGACCTGCCGCCGGGCACGTACACCGGTGCCCTGGAGCTGACCGCCGAGGATCGTCCGATCGCGCAGGTTCAGCTCGAAGCACAGGTCCAACTCTTCCAGATCCCCGCGACCTCCTCGCTGCCCAACACCTTCGGGACGTCCATCTTCTCGATCGCGCAGGGGCACGGCATCGACGCAATGAAGCCGGAGGGCCGCGAGCTCCTGCAGCTCTACGCGCTCTCTGCACTCGCCCATCGCTTCTCGCTTCACGGCATGAGCATCGACCCACCTCCAGCGACGTGGCGGGACGGAAAGCTCGAAGTCGATTTCTCCGCGTACGACGAGGAGATGGCGCTGCTGCTGGAAGGAACCGCCCTGCCCTCCGGCGCGCGCTTCACCACGGCGGAGATCCGCAAGAATCCCTCGCTGAAGACGTCGGAGCAGCGAGAGGCCTACATCCGCGCGTACCGCGAGCACTTCGCCGAGAAGGGCTGGAACGACGTCCGGCTCTTCTATTACGCGAAGGACGAGCCGAAGCTGGAGGACCGGCCGCTGGTGCAACGCGAATCGCGCGAGGCCCGCGCGGCCGGCGTCCCCGTGCTGGTCACCGCCCCGCTCGACGAGGTCTTCACGCCCGCCGCGGACATCGTGACCCCGACGTTGAACTGCTTCTACGCGAAGTCCGGGCCGAAGACCTGCGGAGTGATCACCGCCCCGAAGGCGCTGCGTCGGGCGGCGGGGAAGGACAAGGAGATCTGGTGGTACCAGGCCTGCCCGTCGCACGGGTGCGATTCCGGCCCCTTCGAGGATCGCAAGGTGGAGCGCGCCTTCAGCGGCTGGGCGTCGTACATGGTCGACCACCCCGTGACGCTGAACCGGGCGATGGGCGTGCTCGACTGGCTGGCCGACGTCGACGGCGAGCTGTATTACGCGACCGTCTACGCCTACAACTTCCGGGATCCCTGGACCGAGGGCGTCTGGGACTTCGGCGGCAACGGCGACGGGACCCTCTTCTATCCAGGCACGCCCGACCACATCGGCGGCAGGACGCACGTCCCGGTGGAGTCGTTGCGCCTCAAGCACCTGCGGGATGGCCTGGAGGATTTCGAGTACCTCCACCTGCTCGAGAAGCTGGGCGATGGCGAGTTTGCCCGGAAGCAGGCCGGCAAGCTGGCACGGAGCGGATACGAGATCACCCGCGCCCCCGAGACGTGGGAGCAGGTGCGCGGCAGGCTCACCAGCCGGCTGACCGAACTCTGGCAGAGATCCGAATACCGTGGGCCTCCTCCCGTCGGTCCTGGAGAGCGTTCTCGAAAGGAACCCAGATGATGCGCCCTCTCATAGTCGCAGCCGCAGTCCTGGTGTCGTCGACCGTGTTCGCAGCCGGCGGGGCGCCTTCGGACGCCAAATGCCTCGCGCTCGGATCCCCCGAGAAGCCCTTCGCGTTTCCGACGGGCGAGTACCTCGAATACGACCTCGATGCGCTCGGGGCGGAGGCCGGCAAGCTGACGTTGAAGGTCCTGCCGCAGCGCGACGGAACCATTCCGGTCGAGGTCAACGCCCACACGAACACCTTCTTTTCGAAGATGCGGAAGGTGAAGGCGACCGCGATGAGCTACCTCCACCCGCGGACGCTCAGGCCGAAGCGCTACGTCGAAGACGCCGTGGAGGACGATGTCCGCAGATACTCGGACGTCCAGTTCAGCCAGGACCCGCGCAAGGTGAAGCTCGACTACAAGATCGGCGCGCGCGGCGGGAAGGCCACGTTCGACTTCGCGACGGAGGCGCTGGATCCGGCCGGCGCCATCTTCCTGCTCCGCCAACTCCCGCTGAAGGAGGGCATGCCGGTGTGTTTCGACGCCTACGGCATCCGGCGGATGTGGCGGGTACGCGGCAAGGTGATCGGCAAGGAGCACGTGTCGCTCAAGCTGGGGGAGTTCGAAGCGTGGCACCTCCAGGGCGAGGCGGTCCGCATCGACCGCCCCGGACAGAAGCGGGAGATCCACCTGTGGATCTCGGCCGACGACAAGCGCATCCCACTCGCGGCAGTGGGAGTGATCGATCTCGGCGCGGTCCGCGCGACCTTGACCGCGTACTCTCGCCCCGGCGAAGGCGGGAACCGCGCCCAGGGGAAAGAATCGTTGAAGTGGTGATCGCTCAGCCCGGCGGTGGCGGCGGCGCGACCTCCGCGGCGGTCGTCGGAACCTGACCGAAGAGCGCCGCGCGGTCCCACCCGCCGAGCCTGGAGCCGGCATCCTGGATTCCTTCGCAGAAGGCGATCACCGCTCCGGAGGGCGACGCCTCCTGACGGACGCGGTGCCAGGGCAGGATGAACTCGCCCAGCTTGTCGTCGTACCGCGCGGACGCCGGGACCAGCGTCTCCTGGGCGAACCCGGCTGGTTGGGGAACCGAGTAGCCGTAGAACGCAGGTTCGGGGAGCCGCGCATCGCCCGGCCAGAAGCCCACGCTGATGACCTCGTGGGTGTAGGAACCACGGGTGATTGCGTCGGCGTCCGGCCGTTCCGGCGCAGGTCGCCCCGAATAGAACGAGAGCGCCAGGTCGAAGCTCCCCCAATAGAAGTTCACGGGGCTCGCCTTCCCCAGAAAGCGACTGCGCACGCCCGCGAACAGGGAACTCGCCGTCAGCAGCGCGCGGTGGAAGCGATGGACCGCGTCCGCGTCGTAGGCGTGGTGGAAGTCGTCCTCCTCGAAGGGAATCCGCTCCTCCGTCACCTCGTCCGGCAGCTGCCGGATCCTCACCTCCACGCCCAGCGCCTGCAGCGCGGACATCACCTCGCGGTAGAAGCCGGACACGGTCCGGGGAAGCAGCGGGACCACCTTCTCCGCCCCCGAGCTCGTTCGCAGGTGCAGGTTGTGGCGGAGGAAGTCGAACTCCAGCTCCAGGGCGTCGGGGCCAACCGGAATGGTGGACGTCGTGAGGCCGCGCGCGGAGACGGTGAGGCCTGCGTGCCAGAAGTGATTCAACGGAGGCGAAAGCACCAGCTTCACCTTCCCGATGATCTGGGTCCAGCGGTGCACTGTGTGGAGCGTCGGCAGCCAATCCCGGTAGGGCAGCTCCGGCCAGGCATCCTTCTCGTCGAAGCGGGTGGGCTCGTAGCCAGTCAGCACGGTGCACCTCCTCCGGCTTGGAGGGTG